>JAIQFR010000075.1 GCA_020073205.1 Terriglobia bacterium | reverse complement strand
CCGAACACCATCCTGGTCAGCGTCGCGGAGAACGTCGAGGCGGGCGAGATCGTCGCGAACGATGCCGCGCGCCCCGGGGAGCTGAGGCCGAGCGAGGTCGCCGCCGATCCCGGCGTCGTCGGCATCGTCGCGGGGCAGGCGGGCGCGTCGTGGACCGACGCCGCCCCGATCGCACTCGCCGGCTCGATCGTGCCCTGCAAGGCGGACGCGTCGTTCGGCGCGATCCGCCCTAACGATCTCCTCGTGGCCTCGCCGAGCCGCGGAACGGCCATGCGCGCCGGGAGCGATCCCCGGCAGGGAACGGTCGTGGGCAAGGCCCTCGAGCCGCTCGAGATCGGAACGGGGACCATCCGCGTGCTCGTCATGAGCCGCTAGGAGGAGTCGCGACCATGCGCAGGATCGTCTTGACGCTGCTCGCGGGGTTGATCCCGTGCGCGGCACTCGCCCAGGCCAGCGCGAGCTACAAACTGCAAGAACACGTCCTGAACTCGGGCGGCGACCCGCTCCAGGGAAGCCTGCTGTCCGCGCCGCACTACCGGATCAAGCTCGACACGCTCGGCGACGCCGGGGCGCGGGCGGCGCTCTCGAGCGGGAGCTTCCGCGTGGACGGCGGGTTCGTCGCCGCGCATCCGCCTCCCGGCGAGGTCAAGGGCCTCGCATTCCAGGACAAGGCCACGATGCTCTGGAGCGCGGAGCCATCCGCGGGGAAGTACGAGCTGTACCGGAACGCGATCTCGGCCCTTCCGGCCGACTTCGGCGCGTGCCTCTTACCGGGGCTGACGCTCCCGACCGCGGGCGACGCCGCGACACCGACACCCGGAAGCGGGTACTTCTACCTGGCCACCGCGCGCAACCTCCTCGGCGAGGAAGGAACCACGGGTTACCGCAGCGACGGGACGCAGCGAGCGAACCCGACTCCTTGTCCTTAGATCCGGCCGGCCGCCACTCCGCGGACGATCCGGCATTTCCGAACGGGCTCCCGCCTGACGGGGGCCCCTTCGCTCGTCTCGGATGGACTCTCCCGACGCGGCCTCGCGCGTGCGCGGGATCGCGCCGCCCGATCCGCAGGTTGAGCCCGTGCGCGTCACCGGATCGATCTGAATTGCCCCTTTCCTTGCCGACGAGGGCGTAGCTCCCGAACACCCCGGCCAGGACGTTCTCCGCTCGACCGGGAGGCCACTATCGCTCATGACGCGCCACGCACCGGAACTTCCGCTACGACGCGAGCGCGAGGGGATGAGTCCGCGCGAATCCGGTGCTCGACGCTCGATCGTACCGTGTCACGGCGCACGCTCGTCAACCCCGGCGAGGCCGCGGCCCGCCCTCGAGGGGTAGCTCCGGCGGGATGTCGGAGAGATGGTCGGGATCGACGGGATTCCACTTCGATTCCGGGTCGGTCCCGGCGATCCGGTGATACGCCCTTTGGTCCGCGGCGATCACCCGGCGACGGGCAAGCGAGTACAGAGGAAACGAGAGCAAGTAGCCCGCGGCCGCGGCGAGCGCGGCGGCGCCGGCTATCCCGCTCAGGCCGGCGATCAGCTGCTCGCGAGACGGGAGGTGGGCCTGATTCAGCAGCCAGTCGATGGCCGAGCCGAGCCAGGCCGGGGTCGCGGCATTCACGGTCCGGGCGATCCACGCTTGCGTGCCGGTGACGACCCCGCGCCATGTCGAGAACAGGAGGCTCAGCGAGACGAGCCACACGACGGCCCAGCCGACGAACAAAGCGCCGATCAGCCACGGGTACTTCTTGAAGCTCCGGATCAGGAACACATGGCTCGCGCCGGCTTCGAGATCGGTGCGGATGCTCTCTCGCCTCGCCGTCAGGTTCGCGTGCGTATCGCTCGACATGGAGGTCACCTCGGCCGGAGCATCAGGAGAACAGCGGTGGCGCCGATAGAGGCGTCGGAGGATACGCGATGGTCAGAGGCTCGCAGTATCTCCGAATCTGGGCGTCGATGAGGGTGTACCCGTGGTACATGAGGGCATCCCGCTCGAACGGGCTGAATTGGTCGAGGTCGGTGCGAAGCCGAGCCGTCGCCGGGATCAGCTCGGCGGGAAGTCGAAAATCGATGCCTCGGTCCTTGAGATTCATGTACAGGTGCGTGAAGGCGAAGAAGCGGGTGTCCGGCACGTCCGCCTGCCACTGCACGAGGCGATCGATCAGCTTGGAGCGCACCTGGAACTGCAGGACGCTGTTGACGCGGAAGAACACGTCCGAAGCCCCGGTGTCCATCCGATGGACCGCTTCCATCTGACCCGACGCGTCGCTCACGAGGAGAATCGGGTTGAGTGCGGGATCGACGGGCTGATACGTCTTCGGATCCAGGAGCGCCTCGATGCCCTGGTTGTCGGCCACGCCGCCGTCCACGAGCAAGTCGCCGTAGATCGGCGTCGGGGGAAAGAGCACCGGGACCCCCGACGACGCGCCGACGACCCGCGACAGGGGCAGGCTGTTCCGGTTCGAGCGGCGCATGCCACCGATGCCGGAGTTCGGCTCCCGCGAGAACGACACGCGCTCTCCCGTCAGGAGGGACGTCGTGTTCAAGATGACCTTCGGCCCCGTCAGAACCGGCCGGGGCGCTGGGGACGTGCCGGGCGGGACGCTCGGGAGCTGATCGATCGTGTCGCCGTCGTAGAACCAGCGGTCGTACTCGCGCTGGATCAGCTCGGATCGCGCTCCCGCTCGGAACGCGGTCAGCAGCAGCGTCTTGAGGAAGGTGACCGGGTGATAGAAGGGCGTGAACACGAGCGCCCGCGTCCGCAGATTGTGGTCGACGGCCCGGAGGAAATCGGCCGCGATGCCCTCGAAGATCCTCATGCGCGTCGCCGTGTCCCGCCACAGCCACCGCTGGACCTCCCGCAGGCGTCGCTCCATCTCGCGCGCGTAGTAGGCCCCGAGGATCGATCCCCCCGAGACGCACGAGACGACGTCGACATCCTTCATGATCCCCAGCTCTTCCAGCCGGCGCATGACACCGAGATGGAAGATCGACGCCCGAAACCCTCCTCCGGAAAGGGCGAGCCCGATCCAGAATCGGCTGGTCTTCGGATGGCCCGATGCATCGGAGTAAATGATGTCAGGTGTCATCCTTGCGGCTCCCAGGCGACCGACGCAAGAGGAAGGTGATCGGCCCCATCAGGGCGGCGGGTCGCCCCCGAATCACGCGTTGTTATACACCCGGTCGCTGTGCGGGAGGGCAGGGATTCTCATCGCGGCACCGCATTTCGGGCCATCCGGGGGTGGGCGCCGTCTCTCTCCCACGGCCATCGGGCCGCAGCCAAGCCCGTTGTCACTCGTGGGAACGGCTTCCTCCGCGGTCCGGCCGTGGCGATGTTCGAAAGGCGGCGGGTGAATCGAACAACCGAGGACGGAGTATTCCGTTGGTCCGGCGGAGCTCCTTTCCTTAACCTCTTGCCGTCGACGCCAGCAAGGGATGTCGTCATGTTACCCGGCATGAGGCGCACGAGGAGCCTTTTCTCTGGGAGGATCGGACCCCGGTGGCGCTCGTCGTTTCCGGGCGCCCCGCCCACCGCCGCCATACGCGTGCAGCAATGACGCTCGACCCGAGGCCGGTTCCTCACGTTCTCGCGGAGCCGGACACTTCAGACGCCGGCGTTTCCTTGGTGCCGTTCGATCAGTGTCTCGAGCTCCTCGAGCGAGAACTTGTTCAATCCGATGATCCGTGCGTTGGCCCGGTAGGGAACGGGGAGAACGTTCCGCACCTCCGCTTTGGAATCTCCTTCGACGACGATCCAGGCACGATGGTCACCGTCATTGCAACCGAAATCCGCATGGGTCAAGAAGTGGGAGCCCGTTCGAAGTAGGACCTGAGCCGCCCGCGCGCAGGCGACGACCTCCGCTTCGTGCGGAACCTCGATCAGGAATCTCGGCATGGCACTCTCCTTGGATGACCGACGCCGAATCAAGAATAC
This sequence comes from Terriglobia bacterium, assembly GCA_020073205.1. NCBI lineage: Bacteria > Pseudomonadati > Acidobacteriota > Terriglobia > Terriglobia bacterium. The sequence continues at coordinate 18,171 of JAIQFR010000075.1, read as the reverse complement.
AGAAGACGTGTGCGTCGTCAAACGTCACGGGGTCGATCCCCGTCGCCTCCACCCCTCGCATCGCGGCGGCGCTCCGCCGCGCCGATCCGAGTCGAGCGAGGTCCTGCCAGGGTGTCTCGCTCGGTGCGCGTCGTGTAGCATCGTTCGGTGACCGGAATACGCCGGTCCGCGAGGAGGAATCGTGATGCGCTCCATACCGAAGAAGGCGATCTCGGCGGCGATCGTTGCGTGGGCCACGCTCCTCGTCCCGAGCGCCGTCCACGCGGCCGATGCCGACCTGAGCGACATCCGGCGTGAGATCGCGAAGCGGCACGACGAGGCCGTGAAGCGGCTCAGGGACTGGATCGCGGCACCGTCGATCGCAGCCGAGAGCCGCGGCTATCCGGACGGCGCCCGACTCATGGCGCAGCTCGCCCGGGACGCCGGCTTCCAGCAGGCGACCGTGATCGAGACCGACGGGAAGCCTGGCGTGTTCGCGACGCTCGATGCCGGCGCGGCGAAATCGGTCGGTCTGTACTTCATGTACGACGTCAAGCAGTTCGACCAGGCCGAGTGGACCTCGCCGCCGCTCGAGGCGCGAATCGTCGACAAGGCCGGCATCGGCAGGGTGATCGTCGGACGGGGAGCGGTGAACCAAAAGGGACCCGAGGCGGCGTTCTTGGCGGCCCTGCACGCGATCCGAGGCGCCGGGAAGAAGATGCCGGTGAACCTCGTGCTCGTCGCGGAGGGCGAGGAAGAAATCGGCTCGCCGCACATCGGGCAGCTCGTCCACCGGCCCGACGTCGAGGCCGCGCTGCGAAGGACCGTCGGCGTCTTCATGCCGTCGGCGGGGCAGGATCTCGACGGCGTCGTCCCGGTCAGCCTCGGCGGGAAGGGCATCGTCGAGCTCGAGCTGGTGTCCGGCGGCGAGACGTGGGGGCGCGGACCGGCGAAGGACATTCACTCGTCGCTGAAGGCGATGGTCGACAGCCCCGTGTGGCGCCTGGTGAAGGCGCTCGACACCCTCGTTTCGGCCGACGGGAACACCATCACGATCGACGACTATCCGAAGCCGCGGCCGCTCACCGTCGAGGAAAAGGAGATGGTGGCCGCGGCGGCGAAACGGAGCGACGAAGCCACGATGAAGGCGCAGTTCAGCGTGAAACACTGGATCGACGACCTGCCGTGGGCGGAAGCGAACGAGCGGCTGGAGTCGCAGCCGACGGTCAACATCGAAGGGCTCGTGGGGGGCTACACGGGACCGGGAGGCAAGACCGTCCTTCCGCACCGCGCGGCGGCGAAGCTCGACCTGCGCCTCGTGCCGGACATGAAGTTCGCGGATGCGGTCGCCGCGCTGAAGCGTCACCTCGCGAAGCGCGGGTTCGCCGACATCGAGGTGAACGTGACGGGCGGGTACGATCCGACGAGCACCTCTAGGGACGCCCCGCTGATCCAGGCGCAGGTGGCGGTGCTGAAACGTGACGGCATCGATCCCGTGATGTGGCTGCGCAACGCCGGATCGTACCCGGGTTATGTCTTCACCGGGGCCCCGCTCAATCTCGCTGCCGGCCACTTCGGTCTGGGGCACGGGAGCGGCGCCCACGCGCCCGACGAGTACTACGTCATCGAGTCGACCAACCCCAGGATCCAGGGTTTCGACGGCGCGGCGATGTCGTTCGTGGAGTATCTGTACGAGCTCGGCAAGTGAGCCCGGAACCGGCGCGCGTCCCGGTCGTGTTCGATCTCCGCCTCAGAATGCGCCGTCCGCGGAGGGGACGCCTGCGCGTCGCGCGCGATCATCTCCCGAGACGTGGATCGCGTACGAGCCCACGACAGCCACTCTCTCATGCCCCAGCCGGGCCGAGCGGCTGCGCGGACCGGCTCGGGAGCGCGGTGCGGATGGCGTACGCGGCGATCGCTCCGGCGACGACGATCACCAGGAACGTCTGCCCCGCATACCAGGCGGACGGGTCCGTGGTCATCGGGAAGCTCATCAGCATCGTGTGGAAGAACGAACCGACGACCAGCGGAAGGAATCCGAAGCGGAAGAGAACGATCACCTGGACCAACGACCCGATGGCACTCCACACCAGGAGCGGAGCGACATCGACGTCGGAGGGGATCCCCGGTACCGTCATCAGAATCAGGAACGCCGCGATCGCGAGCCAGCGCCTTCTCAGGACGACGCGGCACAGGAGCAGGAGCATGAGAACGCCGAGAGAGACGAGCAGCGGCACGACGACGTAGCCCGCAACGCCTCCCAGCGAGGTTCGGATTCCTCGCAGGCCGACGAGTTGAACGTTGAGAGGGGGGCCGGCGATCCGGTCGAGCAGGACCGCCCCGACGCCGAGTCGCGCGGAGGCGAGCTGGAAGAGCTGATCGATCAGGCGGGCGGCCGTCCCCGCGAGGAGACCGAGGAGCGCGTCCCGCCCGACGAGGGGATCGCGGACGCGACCGTCGAGCAGACGCACCCAGGAGACGATCATCCGGGGCCAGAAGCGCCGAACGTACGGCTCGAGCGCGAGATAGAACACGCCGACCAGCGCCGAGACGAGAAGCGGGAAGGCGAGGGAGCCGATGACCCGGTTCGCCATATTGATCGACGCGACGAAGTGCCCGTCCAGCAGGACTGCCAGCCATCCTGCGGCGAGAACGAACGCCCCGAGCCGGATCGCCCCCTTGCGATCCCCCTTCCCGACCCGCACGTTCCTTCGCGCGAGGAGGACGCCTCCGATGAGAATGCCGACCATGAGGCCGGCCAGCGCCACGTTCGAGGCGCGCACGAGAACGCTCGTGGGAGAGTCCTGCGCGCCCACGGGTTGAGTCCACGGATGTAGGATCCGGAAGAAGACCGGCTTGCCCTGGTGGGACGCGGCCTCGACGCGAATCGATTCGTCTCGGTCGTCCGGGTAGCCTCCTTCCCACGCGAAGCGCCGGTCGGCGTAGACCGGCGGGGTCCAGCGCGGTTCGGCCGCTCGAAGCGCGCCCTCGTCCAGCGCGGCCGCCCGAAAGAAGACGGACCAGTCGACGGCCGGGACCGCGATCGTCGCGTCGTCGCCCGGGGGAGGAACGCGCTCGAACCGCTCGAGGCGGCCAAGCGGATCGAGAACGAGGCTCGTCATTCCGGGAACGGTCGGGGGAGGGTCCTCCTGGGTCGAATCCAGCCAGTACCTGTCGTACGGAAGGAGATACGTCGGACTCTGCCGGAGCCAGAATGCGATCGCCGGGGGCCGTCCCGCGATGAGCCGGCTCCAGCGCTCGGGAGAGGGATCGTGCTTCGCGACGTAGTCGAAGTAGGCCTCGTCCGGGGCGAAGTCGAACGCCGAGTCGAGCGGCGCATCCGTGGGTCCCAGCTCCTCCGCGAGCGTCCGAGCGCGCTCCGCGAGGATCTCGGGCGACTTGGGTAGCGGGACCATTCGCAGGACCTGAGTCCTTGCCGAAAGCAGCACGACGGAGAGAACGCCGACGGCGAGAGCGGAGAGGCACGCCCAGGCCGCGGCCGGGGCGAGCCCCCCCACCTGCCCCGCCTCGGCGACGAGCTCCGGCGACGGCGTCTCCCCCGCGGCGAGCGCCGCGGCGAGCGGGTCCCCGCCCGGAAGCGCGGCGGCGACCGAGAGCGCCGAGCTCGGCCGCTCCCGCGGGTCCTTCCGCAGGCATCGGAGGATGACCCCCTCGACGGCGGGATCGAAACCCTCGACGTGGCTCGACGGGGTCGTCGGCTCGGTTTCCTGCTGGAGCCGCGCGAGCTCCCGCGGATCGGTCGCGACGAACGGGCGCTTCCCAGTGAACAGCTCGTAGAGCACGAGGCCGAGGGCGTAGAGGTCGCTCTTGACGGTAGCCGCATCGCCGGCGAGCTGCTCGGGCGCCATGTACGCCGGCGTGCCGCCGGCGGTGGTCGCGCCGTCGGTCGTCCCGGCCAGCTCCGCCAGGCCGAAGTCGGTGATCCGCGCCCTGCCCCGCCCGTCGATCATCACGTTCGCCGGCTTGAGATCCCGGTGGAGGACCCCCTGCTCGTGGGCCGCCGCGAGCCCGGCGCACAGCTGCCGGGCGATCTGAACCGCCTTGTCCTTCGGGAGGCGGCCGATGCGTCGGAGCAGAGCGGCCAGATCCTCGCCGTCCACGAATTCCATCGAGATGAAGTGGCGGCCGTCGACGTCCCCCACGTCGTACACGCGGCAGACGTTCGTGTGCGAGATCTGCCGGGCGATCCTCACCTCGTTGAGAAAGCGCGCGCGCCGCGCCTCGTCGCGCTCGACGGAACGAGGCAGGAACTTCAGCGCGACGGTCTGTCCGAGCCTCAGGTCGTCGGCGCGGTACACCTCTCCCATGCCTCCCCGCCCGAGCAAGCCGTAGACCCGGTACCGCTCGACGAGGATCGTGCCTGGGAGGAAGCGCCCGTGGTCGAAGGGCGTGGAAGCGGAGGGCACCGGAACGCCTCGAGGAAGGGAGGTTTGCGTGGCCACGACCGAGCCCGCCGCGAGCGGGCCGCCGCAGCCCGGACAGAACCGGCTCCCGGGCGGCACGTCCTTCGTGCAGGTTGGGCACGCAGCCATCCTGAGAGGATGGCATGGCCTTCCTCGAGGAGCAAAGCGCCGCGGGGCTCGACCGAGCGGGCGGCCAGAGTCCCCTCGTCGGGAATCGCCCAGCACACCGACAGCATGCTCGATGACGAAACCCTCCGAGTCGCGCCGGCAGGCCCCACACCCGTGCGTGGCGAGGAACCGGGGTCCTGCTGCATATGCGCTCGAAAGTCCCGGCCCTCCAGGAACCTGACGCAGGTCAACGGAGCTGATGGGTCGCTCGACGTTCCTGGGGTTGTTCTTACGTCTACATGGGCGCGCAGGAACGGAAGAAGGGAGAGCAGCCCTTCTTCCCGCCGCTCGTGACGCCCTGGCTATCGGACCGAGCGTCGGAGGCGCTGCGCTCGGCTGTTTCCGAACGACGATTCCTCGAGCGGGGAAAGGGAGATGATGCAGATGAGAAGCGAGAACGCAAACCGCGCCGGGCTGCGGTTCACGCATCCGGACCCGGGCGACCGGCCCGTTCGTCTCTGTGGGAATGAGGCTCGACGCGTGCGTCGTCGAGACGAATCCTCCGCGGGTCGCCCCGGGCGGCCGCTCGCGTCCTCGATCGTCGCGGCCGTCATCTCGCTCTTGGTCGGCGGGGCTGGAGCCATGGGGTCTCGTGCGGCAGGCACGGCACCGGACGGGCCGGGGGTGCTCTCCCGCTTCAACCTCGCTCGCAAGGACTGCCTCGGGACCGCAAGCAATACGACATCCAAGGTCTGGTACACGGTCGCGGACGGCGTGCTGAGCGACGTCGACTATCCCACCATCGACACCACGAACGTCGGGACGCTGCAGTACATCGTTACCGACGGCTCCACGTTCGCGGATCTCGAGACCAGGGACATGACGTATGGCGTGAGATCCCTCGATCCGAGCGGGATGGAATGCCGCGTGACGGCGACGGCCAAGAGCGGGGCGTACCAGATCGTGACCGACTACATCACGGACCCGACGCGCAACACGGTGCTCATGCGGTCGACGTTCTCGCCCCTCGTCCCGGCGGCTGCGCAGTACCGGCTCTACGTGCGCTTCGACCCGACGGTCAACGGCAACGGCGGCGGCGGAGCGGGGAACGGCGGCGGAGACTCCGGGACGACCGATTTCTCGGCAGGTCACCCCGTGTTGGTCGCTTGGGACGACGTCACCGCGACGAACGCCGTCAACCGCGACTACGCCCAACCCGTCTACGTCGCCCTCGACGCCTCGACCGGGCTCCGGGAGGCCTCGAGCGGATTCGTCGGAGCGCCGAGCGACCCCTTGACGCAGCTCGACGCCTCGCACGCGCTGACGACGAAATACCCCAACGCACAGGACGGCAACGTCGTCCAGGTTGCGCGACTGTCGACGAGCGACACGTTCACCCTCGCGCTCGGCTTCGGCTCCACCCAGGCCGAAGCCGTGGGCGCGGCGGAGGCCTCGCTTACGACGGGCTTCGCGGCGGCGCGGAGGAAGTTCGAGGCGGGCTGGTCCGCCTACGATGCCGGTCTGAAGTCGCCGCCCAAAAAGCTCGCGGGCGTCGAAGCCGCGCGCTGGAAGGATCTGGTGGCCGCGTACTACCTGAACGCCAACCTCATCAAGGCGTCCGAGGACAAGACCTTTCCCGGCGCGATCGTGGCGGGCTTGGCGGCGCCGTGGGGGCAGGCGGTATCGGCCGGAGATCCCGACCGGACGTTCGTCGGCGGCTACCGCGAGGTGTTCGCCCGCGATCTCTACCATGCTTGGACCGCGCTCCTCGTGGACGGCGACCGCGAGACGGCGCGCCACGTCGTGCGCTTCCTTTTCGAGCGACAGCAGCTTCCCGACGGCTCGTTCCCGCGCAACAGCCTCGTGAACGGGAAGGCCGCCCCCGACTCCTTCGGCACAGAGCTCGACGAGACCTCGTTCCCGATCCTCATGGCCGACCAGATCGGGATGAACGGCGCGGACGCCTACCGGCGGTACGTCAAGCCCGCCGCATACTTCCTCGCAGCGCAGGGGCCGGCCTTCGGAGCCGACCGCTGGGAGGAGCAGGGCGGCTTCTCTCCGTCGACGATCGCGGCGGAAATCGCGGGCCTGATCGCCGCGGCCGACATCGCGGACGCCAACGGCGATGCGCAGTCGGCGGCGATCTTCCGAGGCGTCGCCGACGACGACCGACGTTCGGTCAAGGGCTGGACGCTGACCACGAACGGCCCGCTTTCAGGCTCTCCGTACTTCACGAGGCTGTCGAAGACCGGCGACCCGGACGCTGCCATCTCGTACAACGTCGGGAACGGCGGACCGATCCTCGACCAGCGCTCGGTCATCGACGCGGGCTTTCTCGAGCTGGTCAGGCTGGGCGAATTCCCTGCCGACGACGCCGACTTCGTGCAGTCGCTCGCGATCGTCGATGCGACGATCGAGACCACGACCGCGAGCGGTCCGGGCTGGCATCGCTACAACGGCGACGGCTACGGGGACGACGGGACGGACGGTCATCCGTGGGAGCCGACCGGGCGCGGCTCGGGCCACGTCTGGCCCGCGCTTTCCGCCGAGCGCGCCGAGTACGCCCTGGAGAGCCGCGATCCCTCGACCGCCACCCTCCTCCTGGACGGGATGGCGCGCTTCGCCGGCGGCGTGGGCCTCATCCCGGAGCAGGACTGGGAGCTCGCCGACCTGGCGCCTTCGCCTTACGGGACCGACCCCACCACCGCGTCGATCGGCCTCGTGAACGGTCGACCCGCCGGGTCGGCCGCCCCGCTCACGTGGTCGGCCAGCTCCTACGTGCGTCTCCTGGGCGATCTGATCGCGGGGCGCATCCTGGAGCAGCCGGCGTCCACCGTCGATCGTTACGTGTCGCACTCGCCGGGGAACGCGAGCCTGACCGTGGCGGGCCCCCCGGACGCATCGCCGGTGTACGGGTCCCTCGTGACGGTGACCGGGACGAGCGATCCCGGCAACACGATCTACCTGGCGGCGACGAATACCGACACGAACTCGCGAACCACGACCGTCTCGACCCCGACGAACCCGGATGGCTCGTTCACCATCCCGGCCACCGTGACGGGTGGGACCACCGTGCTCAACGTCGTCGCCGTGAGCCCGAGCGGTGCGACCGCGCACGTCAAGCGAAGCGTCTTCTTCGACTTCACCCCCGGGACCGTCTTGCTCGACGTCACGGATCCGTCGAACGACGACAACGGGCCCGGGAATTACGCGTACCCGGCGTCGTCCGAGTTCCACGCGGGGGCGTTCGATCTCGAGGAGTTCCAGGTCATCCTCTCCCCGGATTCGCAGACGACGACGTTCAAGGCGAAGGTGAGGGACCTGACCCCGACTTTCGGCAGCGGGCTGGGCGCGCAGCTCCTCGACGTCTACGTCCGCGACCCCGGCGCGGCGCCGGCCGACACCTCCCTCGCGGCGTCGTTCCCGCAACGCAACTACTCGATCGCGCCAGGCTCGGCGTGGAGCAGGCTGATCGAGGTGCAGGGGTTCGGCCAGCGCTTCATCGACGCGCACGGGAACACCCTCGGCTCCGTCACGATCGGCGCGAACGCGATCTCGCGCTTCATCACGTTCAGCGTCCCGACGTCGAGCCTCGGCGGGATTGCGGGATCGGGATGGGGCTTTACGGTCGTGCTGACCGGCCAGGACGGCTTCAGCCCCGATCAGGCCCGGGGCTTCGCGCCCACGCCGCAGCCTTTCCTCTTCGGGGTGTGCGCCACCGCGAGTGCCGACGTCCGCTGCACGGTCGACCCCGGGTCCGTGCCGAGAGCCGTGGACGTGCTCACCCCGCCGGGCGTGCTCCAGTCGGAAGAGCTGGACTACACGGTGATCGCACCGACCACGTTACAGGGCGTCATGATCCCGTAGGGTCGGCGCGGCTCGACGAGCCCCGGCGCACGCACGAGCCGACGACGAGGCGACGCCGAAGCTGTCGTACGAGGGGGCCGCGGCTCACGGGCCGCGGCCCCAACGCACCGGGTCCCTGCCCGAGGCGCCTACCGGACCGTCGCGAATGCCCTCCCCACGCCCCCGCCCGAGCCGGTGTTATCCTCTCCACCCCGCGATGGGCCGAACGGGCCGCGAGCGCCTCCGCCGGCAAGGAGAGCCCGCCATGACTCCGAGCGCATCCCTCGACCGGGTCGAGGCCCTCGAGCCCGGACTCCTCGACCGGGTCGACGCGATCGTCGTCCGCCTGCCGTTCGTCAGCCCGTTCGGCACGAGCGTCCACACCTGGACCTCGAAGGAAGCCCTGCTGCTTCGCGTCGAGGCCGGCGGGATCGTCGGCTGGGGTGAGTGCGTCGCCGACCCCGATCCCTACTACGCCTCCGAGACGACCACCACGGCCCGCCACATCATCCGGGACTTCCTCCTCCCGCGCGTCGAGCCCGGCGTGACGCTCGGCGCGATCGCCTCGCGCTTCCGCGCGGTCCGTGGCCACGAGATGGCCAAGGCGGCCGTCGAGAACGCGCTGCTCGACCTCCTCGCGAAGCGCGCCGGGCTCCCGCTCCACGAGCTCCTCGGCTTTCCCCGGCGCCCTATCCCCTCGGGAATCAGCATCGGCCTCAAGGACTCGATCGAGGTCCTGCTGGCCGCGGTCGGCGAGGCCGCCGGACGGGGCTATCACCGGGTCAAGATGAAGATCATGCGCGGCCGGGACGTCGATTGGGTCCGCGCCGTGCGGGAGCGGTTCCCGGACCTCAAGCTCATGGCCGACGCGAACGGAGACTACCGTCCGGAGGATGCCGACCATCTCGCCCGGCTCGATCCGATGCGCCTCATGATGATCGAGCAGCCGCTCTCGTACGCCGACATCGTGCGGCACGCCGCGCTGCAGCGCCGCCTGGCGACGCCGCTCTGCCTCGACGAGTCGATCCGCGGTCTCGACGACGCCACCGCCGCCCTCGACCTGGGAGCGTGCCGGATCATCAACGTCAAGCAGGGCCGCGTCGGGGGCCTGCTCGAGGCGATCCGCATCGCCGCGGCTTGTGCCGCGAGGGGCGTTCCCGCGTGGTCCGGCGGCATGGACGAGACGGGGATCGGTCGGGCGGTCAACCTCCACCTCCAGACGGCGCCGGGGTTCACGCTCCCGGGCGACACCTCGGAGACGCGCCGCTACTTTCACGAGGACATCGTCGATCCGCCGGTCGTCCTCGATGCCGACGGGCTCATCGAGGTCCCGACCGGTCCCGGGATCGGCGTGACCGTGCTCGAGGAGCGCGTCCGGAGGCTCCGGATCGACGAGGAACGGCTGCGCTAGAGGCCGTGGGGGGGTCGGGCCCCTACAGCTCCCACCGCAATCCGATCGTGCCGCCCGTCGTGCTGAAGAGGTCGTTTCCGATCGTCTTGCGGAGATTGACGAACACCTGGAGGCCGTGGGCGAGCACGGCCCCGACGCCCGCCTCGACGTTGAGGAATCCCGAGTCCGGAGCGTTCGTCTGGTAGGTGAAGACCGTCGCGTCGGCGCCGCGCTCGTCCTGGGCAAGTCGAGCGGTGACGATGCTCGGGTCGTCCTTGAACTCGCGGACGTACTCGAGGCTCACCTGCGGGACGAGGACGCCGGATTTCCCGCTGAACGCGGCCGACGCGTAGATGCCGACGACGCCCTGGAACGACGTCACCGTCCGCTCGTGCACGACGAGCTCGAGACCGGACGTCCCGCTCTCCGCGTACGCGTCGATCGTGTCGTGGTGGTAGTTCGCGCCGACGCGGGGTCCCAGGGTGAACCGACCCACCGGCTGGTCGTAGCCGAATCGCGCGGATCCGCTGTACGCCTTGGAGTCGGGGGCGCTCGCCGCCAGGCCGCTCGTGATGATCGTCGGGGGCGAGGGCGGGTCCGTCGGCACCGTGACCATGTACTGGATGTTCCGGCGGACGTCCGAGCTCTCCGAGCCATAGCCCGCGACGACCTGGACGAACGTCCTCGACGACGGGAGGACCGACAGGTACGCCGAGGGCTCGAAGGTGGTGATCGCGAGGTCGCCCCCGTGGCTGAAATTCCCGTCCTGCTTCCGGTACCCGGCCACGAGCCCCGCGACGATCCGGTCGTTGAACTGGAAGTCGAACCCGACGGCGCCGCCCTTGACGGACGAGTCGAAGGCGTCCTCGAACGGCGTCAACTTGCGATCCAGGCTCTCGTAGGAGCCGGACGCGAACACGTCGAAGCGACCCGACGAGGCGCTCGATCCGCCGTCCTCGGGGCGGCTCGACCTCGTGAAGTCGATCAGGCTCGAGCGTCCGCGGAAGAGCATCGCGGCGGCGGAGGGGCCGCCGCCGGCGCTCTGCTTGTTCTTCGACCTGGCCCGCTCGAGACGCTGCTGGACGAGACCGTTCTCGATCGACTGCGCGGACGCCTGGGGAGAGGCCGCCCCTCCGCCCGAGGCCGCCGTGGTGCCCTGCACCCCGAGGCTGCACAGGCGCGCCAGCTCGTCTCCGAACCCCGGAACGGCGCCCGTCGGGCTGAATCCCAGGGCCGAGCAGTTGTTCTGCAACAAGCCCAAGACGACGCCGTCCAGCGACTGGGCGCGAGCGGACGGCGCGAAGCCGGCCAGAAACGCCCCCGCGATCGTCAACGTCGATATCGCCGAGACGATGCCGCCCGAGTTCCTCCGGCGCATCGGATGAGTTTCGAGTCGCATTCGATGGCTCCTCTTCTCCGTCATCGTGTGATGGATCCGGCCACCCGCCCCGAGCCGGCGGATTGGCGACATTATACACGGCCGCCGGACCGATCCGAGGCTATAATCACAGGCAACTCGAGCCGTCGGCGCGGAGGGTGAGCGTGCGATTCCGAGGTGCTGTCCCGCTCGGCCTCGTCATGACGACGACCGTGCTGATGTCGGTGGGCGATGCCGGGGCGCGCAAGCCGGCGAAGACGCCCAGCCCCCGGGAGACGCGCAACCCGCAGGAGCTGCAGATCGTCGACTGCCTCCTCCCCGGCCAGATCCGGCAGCTCGGAAGCCATGAGACGTACGTCTCCCGCCGCCGCCCGGTCCGCACGAGCGCGCTCGACTGCGAGATCCGGGGAGGGGAGTACACGGCCTACGACCGCGCCGACTATCAGACCGCCCTCAAGGTCTGGCTCGAGACGGCGGAGGCCGGCGACGCGAAGGCCCAGTACTACGTCGGCGAGATCTACGAGAAGGGGTTGGGCACCGCGCCGGACTACGCGCAGGCGGCGGCGTGGTATCGCAAGGCGGCCGATCAGGGCCTCGCGCAGGCGGAGATCAACCTCGGCTTCCTGTGCGAGAAGGGGCTCGGCGTCCCGCGGGACGAGAAGCAGGCGCTGGAATGGTACCGGAAGGCGACGGGCCTGTCGGGCGCGATCATGCTCGACGGCGAGGCCGAGGCGATCCGCCGGCAGCTGGCCGAGGCCCACGCGTCGATCGAAGCCGAGCGGGCCGCCACGGCCGCTCTCGAGCAGGAGCTCCGGGACGCCCGGAAGAAGCTCGAGACGGCCCAGGCGGCGGGGGAGCGCTCGGCCGGCGAGGCGGCCGCCCTGAAGCGGCGCACGGGGGAGCTCGAAGGCAAGCTGAGGGCGGAGCGGAAGCAGATCGCCCGGCTCGACGAGTCGGTCAAGAGATACGACATCGCCGGACCGACGATCGAGATCATCGACACGTCGGCCGTTCGAGGCGCGACGCCCCCGCCGACCGACGCCGCGGGGGAGGTCGTCGGGCGCGTGGAGGCGCCGGCGGGCCTCGCCGAGCTGACGGTGGACGGCGAGCGCCAGGCCGTGGAGGAGACCGGTTTCTTCCGGTTCCACGCGCGCGCGCGGCGCATCACGCTCGTCGCCGTCGACCTGCAGGGAAAGCGGGGGGAGCTGGTCCGCGATCTCGACGCGAAGGCCGCGGCGAAGGCGCCCCCGCCGGGGCGCGCGGGAAAGGCCGGCCACTACCACGCGCTCGTCATCGGGAACTCCGACTACGCCGAGATGCCGCGGCTCGAGACCGCGGTGAGCGACGCCACGGCGATCCAGGAGACGCTCGAGCGCCGCTACGGCTTCGAGGTCACGCTGCTCAAGGACGCGAAGTACCTCGACGTCCTCTCGGCGCTCAGCACCCTTCGCAAGGAGCTCGACGACAAGGACAACCTCGTCATCTACTTCGCGGGGCACGGCGAGGTCGACTCGTCGACCGGCCTCGGCTACTGGCTTCCCGTGGACGCGCGGAAGGAGAGCCGGACGAACTGGATCTCCTCGCGCGAGATCGGCCTGCAGCTCGAGCTGCTCCCGGCCCGGCACGTCCTCGTCATCGCCGATTCGTGCTACTCGGGAGCCCTGACGCGGTCGGCGCTCGCCCACGTGGAGGCCGGCAGCGTCAAGGACAAGGCCAGGTGGATGGCCGAGCTGGGCACGAAGCGATCGCGGACCGCCCTCACGTCGGGCGGCCTCGCGCCGGTGTTCGACGCCGGCGCCGGCGGGCACTCGATCTTCGCCCGCTCCCTCCTCGACGCTCTCTCGCGGCCCGCCGGGCCGGTCGAGACCTACTCGCTCTGGTCCTCGGTCAAGGCCCGCGTCATGTACGAGACGCGATCGCTCCGCGTGCAGGAGGTTCCGGAGTACGCGCCCATCCAGTACGCGGGACACGAGGGAGGCGAGTTCTTCTTCGTGCCGGTCGAGGGGTGAGAGGCGCCGGCCGGGCCGGCTAGCGTCCGCCTCCTGATCCCGTCAGGCCCGCGATGTCCGAGACGAGCGATCGCCTGCGATTCTCGAGCTCTGTCGCGGTCGGGTCGTCGGCCGCCAGCTTGGCTCGAAGCGCGTCGAACAGGTCCGACAGGTCGCGCGCGTCGGCGATCAGCTTGCTCGCGTGGCTGCGCCCGGCTTCGCTCCGCACGTCCTCGAGGCGCGTGACGAAATTGTACATCTCCAGCAGGTTCCCCAGGCGCTCGGCCTGCGGGGCGAGCCCCGACTTTCGCCGATCGTCCTCCGGCAGGAGGGCGTCGATGGCGCGCAGGCGCTTGATCTTGTCCGACACCCGCGATTCGGAGTCCTCCCTGAGCTTGAGGACGTCGTCGAGCTGCTCGACCCAAGGGTCCCGGGTCGTCCTGCGGACCGCGATCGCTCCGACGACGATCAGCGGGATCAGGACCGAGGCGGCCGCGGCGATCGGCCCCAGGCGGCCGCGCCGCGTCGGGCGAGGCGGCGTCTCCGGCGTAGGCGCCGCGGAAGGCGCCGGCTCAGGCCGCGGCTCGGAGCGGGCTGCCGGCGGCTCCGAGGCGGGAGCCTCTTTCCCGGGCGGAGGCACGGGGCGCGGCGGGGGGGCGCGGCGGACCTCCTCGAGCGCCCCGAGCTCCCTGAGGACCTCTTGCCGCAGGCTGCGGGCGGCGGAGTGGTCCGGCGCCTGGCAGAGCACGAGATCGAGGACGCTCACGGTCCTGGCGAGCGAGCGCGCGGCGCGCTCGACGCCCTCCCTAGACCCCCGCTCGACCGCCCGCGCCTCGCTCAGGCGGCTCCGAGCTTCGTCGAGGGAGCGCTCGAGCAGCTCGTGGAGCCGCCGGTCCGCCTCCTCCTGCTCGCGCGCCCGCGCGTCTTCGGCCTCCTCTTCGCGGCGCGCCTCGCGCTCGGAGGAGAGGATCTCGGCATCGAGCGCCGTAAGCTCGGCCCCGCCGGGCCACAGCGTCCGCGCGCGATCGCGGAGGGTCGAGGCCGCCGCGCGGTCGCCCGCGGCCAGCGTCGCGCGCGCCTCCCGTACGAGCGCCCGGTAGTCCCGGTAGCCGCCCTCCTCCTGCGCCGCCCGAATCAGGTCGTCGAGCATCCGCGCCGCGACGGTATCGTCGGGGTACTTGCGCAGGATCCGCGTCAGGATCGCCACCGACTCGTCGATCTTCCCGGCATCGAGGGCCGAATCGATCTCGCCCATGCGCAGCGCGATGAACTCTCGGCGCTCCCTCGCTTCGGGCGAGGGCGCTCCGCCCCCGGTGGGACTCTCGGATTGCGGTGCACGCGCCTCGGGCTCGCGTTCCGCTCCCGTCCGGCGCTCCGCGAGGGTGGTCAGCTCGCGCCGCAGATCCTCGAGAACGGACACGGCGGGATCGCCGGCCGACCGCAGCATCACCGTGCGCGAGCACTCCCGCAGCGCGTCGGCGACGTCGCGCGCGGTCGACGGCCGGTCGGCAGGGTCCTTCTCGAGCATCCGCAGGATGAGAGCCTCCACCTCGGGCGGCACGTCGGCCCCGTGCCGGCTCGGCGGCTCGGGAGCGTCGAAGAGCACGCGGTGCGTCACCATCGCGTCGCTCTTGGCCTCGAACGGATGATGGCCGGAGAACAGCTCGCACAGGACGATCCCGAGCGAGAAGAGGTCGCTCCGCGGGTCCAGCTTCTCGCCGCGAAGCTGCTCCGGCGACATGTACGAGTAGGTCCCGGGCTGACTCTGCGTTTGCGTCAGCGTCGAGCTCTCGACCCGCGCGATGCCGAAATCGAGCAGCTTCACCCGCGGCCCCGCGCTCGATGCGACCACCATCACGTTGCTCGGCTTGACGTCCCGGTGGATGACCCGGCGCTCCGCGCCGTGGGCGAAGTCGAGAGCGTCCGCGAGCTGGAACGCGACGTCGAGACGCTGCTCGAGGCTCCAGGGGACGCCGCTCCGAATGAGACCCTGGAGGTCGGTCCCGTCGACGAACTCCATGACGAAGTAATCCCGCCCCTGATGCTCGCCCCAGTCGTAGATCGTCACGATGTTCGGGTGATGCAGGAGGGCGGAGGTCTCGACCTCCTGGCGGAACCGGGTCCGGCCGTCCGCGCTGTCCGTCAGCCTCTCGGACAGGAACTTGATCGCCACGGTGCGGTCGAACATCTTCCGGTCGACGGCGCGGTACACCTCGCCCATCGCCCCCGACCCGAGGAGCGACACGATCTCGTACTTCCCGTCGATTCGGCCCGATACGGTCACCGGCACATCATAGCGCAGCCCTCGAGGTCCGGATCGCGGCTGCTGCGCTAAGTCTTCCTCGCCGCCGTGGCGAGCGCCTCCTTCAGGCGTTTCGGCGTGATCGGCAGGCGCCTCACGCGAGCGCCGCAGGCGTCGAAGAGCGCGTTCGCGATCACGGCGCCCATCGGGACGATCGCCGGCTCGCCTCCACCCTGCGGAGGGAGCTCGTCGTTCTTCACGAGGACCGTCTCGATCTTCGGCACCCAGGAGAAGCGCGGCAGCTCGTAAGAGTCGAAGTTCCGGTCGAGGATCTCGCCACCCTGGATCCGCAGCTCTTCGGTGAAGACGTACCCGAGGCCCTGGGTGATGGAGCCCTCGACCTGCATCGTGGCGCCGTCGGGGTTGACGACCAGCCCCATGTCCTGCGCGCAGACCACGCGCTCGACCTTCACGGTTCCCTTCACGCGATCGACCTTCACCTCGGCCATGAGGGCCGCGTAGCTGCCCGCGTCGATGCCGCAGGCGACGGCGACGCCGCGGCCGCTCGGAGCGGGCGCGGGCGTCCAGCCGAACTTCTTCGCGACCGCCTTCAGGACGCCGATCATCCGCTCGTCCTTCAGGTTGCGGAGGCGGAACTCGAGCGGGTCGACGCCGGCCGCAGCGGCCATGATGTCGATCTGCGACTCGCGCGCCCAGACGTTCATGTTCGCCCCCGGCGCGCGCCACGGACCGACGCCGAACCGGTGCGTGTCCGAGCCGCGACCCATCCAGCCGCCCGAGACGCGCACCCGGACGTTCGGAACGTCGTAGAAGAGGTCCGTGCTCCGGTCGCCCGCGAACCAGACGGTGTAGTCCCACATCGAGATCTTCCCGTTCGAATCGACCGCGGACTCGATCTTCACGATGCAGGCGGGATCGAACGTGTCGTAGAAGAACTCCTCGGAGCGCGTCCAGGCGACCATCACCGGCTTGCCGGTGGCGACGGCGAGCTTCGCGGCCTCGTCGGCCTGTAGGCCGGCGGACTTGCCGCCGAAGCCGCCGCCGACGTAAGGCGTGATCACGCGGACGTTCTTCTCGTCGAGGCCGAGCATGCGGGCGATCCGGTCGCGCGTGGGGAACGGCGTCTGCGTCGACGCCCAGATCGTCAGCTTGCCTTCCTTCATCTCGGCGGCCGCCGAGTGCGGCTCCATGGGGGCGTGCGCCACGTACCCCTTGTGGTAGGTCTCGTCGAAGTGCTTCGCTCCGCCGCTCAGCCCCGCCTCGAGGTCGCCCTTCGTTCCCTTGACCTCCGGCTCGACCGCGTGCTTCAACAGGTCGTCGAAGATGCCGTCCTGGTCGGCGCCCGGCTCCGCTTTGCTCCAGCTCCCTTTGACCGCGTCGAGAGCCTTGCCCGCGATCTCGGGATCGGCGTGCAGCACTGCGACGAGGCCGTAGCGATTGACGACGGTGACGCCGCTCAACTTCGCGGCCGCGGACGTGTCCACGCTCGCGAGCGTCGCGCCGTGCGCGGGAGGACGCAGGATCCGCGCGTAGAGCATGCCGGGCAGGCGGATGTCGCCGGCGTATTTCGCGGCGCCGGTCGTCTTCTCCCTGCCGTCGAGGCGAAGCGGAGAGCGTCCCATCTCCCTGAACTCGGAGATCGAGCGGAGGACCGCCTTCTCGTCGAGCGTGCGGCCGATCGCCTTCCCCTTGGCCAGCTCTCCGTAGGAGACCTTGCGCTTCGGGTCCCCCTTGACGGTGACGACGCCGTCGCTCACGGCGAGGTTCTCCTTCGGGACCTCGAGGTGCTCGGACGCGAGCTGGATCATCACGCCGCGGGCTTCCGCACAGGCGGCCCGGAGCGCCGGGCCGAACATCCGCGTCGTGAGCGAGCCGAACGTCCCCATGTCCCACGGGCACCGGTCGGTGTCGCCGAGGATCATGTCGATCGCGCCGAGCGGGACGCCGAGCTCCTCGGCGGCCATCTGGGCCTGCGAGGTCAGGACGCCCTGGCCCATCTCGATCTTGCCGGAGAAGACGGTCACGCGGCCGTCCTCGCCGATCCTAAGATACGCGTTGACGTCGGTCGGATAGGCCCGCCTCCGGTCCTGTCCGAGGAGCGCCGAGGGCCCGAGGCACACGAAGACGACGACGCCTCCGCCGACGAGCTTGATGAAGGAGCGGCGATCCATGTCGAGTGCGGTCGTCATGGCTTGCCTCCCGTCCGGCGCGACGCGTCCTCGATCGCGGCGACGATCCTCTGATGCGCGCCGCAGCGGCAGAGGTTGTTCTCCATCCCCAGGACGATGGCCGCGCGCGTGGGGTGCGGGTGCTTCGCGAGCAGGCCGACCGCGTTCATGATCATGCCGGAGGTGCAGTAACCGCACTGGAATCCGCCGTGCTCCACGAACGCCTTCTGGATCGGGTGCAGCTCGTCACCGCGCGCGAGCCCCTCGATCGTGGTGATCGATTTCCCCGCCACCTCCTTGAGCGAGACCTGGCAGGAGCGGACGGCGCTCCCGTCGACGACGACGGTGCAGGAGCCGCAAATTCCTTCGCCGCAGCCGTACTTCGTCCCGGTGAGCTCGAGATCGGTGCGAAGGACCCAGAGAAGCGTGCGGTCCTCGTCGGTATGGAGGGTGATCGGTCGTCCGTTCAGCTCGAAACGGATGGGCTTCGTCATGCGCATCCCCCTTCTCGTGGAAGTGAGCCATGCGTCATCGTAACGAAAGGGATTCGCTTGGCGCAATGGGGATCCGCGGGCCCGGCCGGCCGGGACCGAACAGCCAAGTCAAATCTCCGATTGGCCGCGGCCG
>JAIQFR010000074.1 GCA_020073205.1 Terriglobia bacterium | reverse complement strand
CGCGACGTCGCCCGGCTCAAGGAGGAGGACGCCGAGGCTTACTTCAAGACTTACTACTCCCCGTCGAACTGCATCATGGTCCTCGCCGGCGACGTCAAGAAGGACGACGTCGAGAGGCTGGCGCGGAAGTACCTCGGGTCGTGGCAAAAGCAGGAGGTTCCCCCGCCGGACATCACCGCGGAGCCGGATCCCAAGGGCGAGCGGCGCGCCGTGGTGGAGTTCGATGCCGAGCCGAGCCTCAGCCTCGGCTGGCTGACGGTGCCCGAAGGCCACAAGGACGCGTACGCGCTCGACATCCTGGCGAGGATCCTGGGAGGGCTGGCCTCCTCCCGCCTCGACAAGACCATCGTCCAGGACGAGCGGATCGCCTCGAACGTCGGGTGCTACCACGACGCGCGCCGCTTCGGAGGCTACTTGACGGTGAGCGCCTATGTGCAGCCGGGCCACACCCTCGCGGAGATGGAATCCGCCATCGACCGGGAAATCCGGAAGATCCAGGACCAAGGCGTGACCGGAGACGAGCTGGAGCGCGCCAAGATCCGGGCGGAGATCAGCCGGGTGCGCAGCCTGAAGTCGAACCTCGGACAGGCGTTCCGGCTCGGGCACGCGACCGGTGTCGCGGGGACTCCCGACTACCTCTACGAGCGCGAGGCGCGCCTCGGCGCCGTCACCGCCGCGGAGGTCCAGGCCGCCGCCAAGCAGTACCTGGCGCCGTCCCGCAAGTGCGTCGTGGAGGTCAGGAAGACGGCGGGGGCGTCGGGCGCTCCCGCCGAGCAGGCGGAGGACGTCCACCACCGCGGAGGGGCGCCCGGAGATCGGGGAGCGAAGCACTCGCAGGGATTCTACGAGGCCATGGAGATGATAGGGAGCGCGAAGCCGATCACCCTCAGGATCCCGGAGATCGGCAAGGACGTCGAGCGGAGGAAGCTCCCCTGCGGCGTCACGGTCTTCGTCAAAGAGGACCACTCCGCCCCTTCGATCGAGATGCGCTTCGTCTGGCTCGGGGGCTCCAACACGACGCCGATATCCGAGCTCGCTCCGTTCGCGATCGCGTCGCAGCTCCTCACCGAGGGGGGCACCGAGGCGCTGGACCCCATCGCGCTGCAGGACCGGAAGGAGCAGTTGGGCGTGACCTTCCGCCTGGGGCTCGGCGACACCGAGAGCGGCGCCTCGTTCTGGTCGCTCCGAAGGAACTTCCCCGATTCCTTCGCGCTCGCGATGGACGTGCTGATGCGCCCCCGTCTCGACGCGAAGCGGCTCGAGACGATCAAGCGGCAGTACGTCGACGAAATGCGCCGCCGCTACGACTACCCCGACTACGGCTCGTCCCTGGTCCAGAGCTACGTGATCCACCACGACCACCCCCGGCTCGGCTACGAGGCCTCGAGAAAGGAGATCGAGGCGGTCACCCCCGACGAGATCCGGAGGATCTGGCGCAGGTACCTCGGCCGCGACAATCTCTACGTGACCGCCGTTGGCGACTTCGACCGGAAGGAGATGATCGACCTGCTGTCCCGGACCTTTGCCCCGTGGCGGACGGCGGAGGACAAGAAGCGCGACTTCATCGTTCGCGAGCCGGTGATCCGGCCGGGGCTCTACGCGGTCGAGAAGGAGGTCTCGGCTCCCGCCGTCAGCGTGGTGCACGAGATCAAGGTCGACCGGAAAGCCCCGCTCCAGGACCACGCCGCGCTCGAGATCCTCAACGACATCCTCGGCGGCAGCGGCTTTCGCTCCAGGCTGATGGAGCGCCTCCGCTCCGACGAAGGGCTCACCTACGGGATCTACTCCTACCTCTTGCACGACGCCCGCCCCGGGGTGCCGGGAGAGGTGGGGGCCTCGTACGAGACCAAGAAGGCCTCCGTGGCGCGATCGATCGAGAGCGTCTACGAGGAATTCCGGAAGATGGCGGGCGGCGAGGTCTCGCAGGCGGAGGTTCAGGAGCAGATCGATGCCTGGCGCAACCGGTTCGTCTTCGAGTTCACCAACGACTTCTACAGTGTGGCCCGGCTCATGCGTCAGGAGATCGACGACCGGCCGTACGATTACGACCGCCAGCTCCTGGACGCCGTGCAGAAGGTCACGCCGGCGGACGTGGAGCGGGTCGCCAAGCGGTACCTCAAGACGGAAAACCTCTCCATCAGCGTGTTCGGCGCGCTGACCGACGAGGACCGCAAGACGCTGGCCGGGAAGTTCCACCTGAAGGTGCTCCCGAAGAGCGAGGTCTTCCGCGGCGGCTACGACGCGCCGGAGCCGTCGAAGGAGGAGCCACCCAAGGGCGTGGATGCGCCCGGGCGGACAGCTTCGGAAACCCGTTAGCAGGAAACGAGGGACTTGGCGTTCGCGAGCGGTGTCGGCGTTTCCATTCTGTCTCGCTTGTCGGCACCGGCGGGTCGGTGGCAACTCTCGGCTCGTCTCACCCTGAGACTTTTTCGTTCAAACTACACAAGGGCAGGCGTATATTTCCGCCATGAGCTCGGTGGGCGGTGCGTCCGACCGCTACGAGCGCCTTCGCGTCCTGGGCGAGGGCGGCGCGGGACGGGTCGCGCTGGTCGAGGACCGGCTGCGAGGCGGCTCGCTCATAGCGCTCAAAGAGCTGGCCGAGGCCAGCCGCGGGCACGAACAGGATCTTCGCCGCGAGTTCGCCCTGCTCGCCGCGCTCCGGCACCCCAACCTGGTCGAGGTCCACGACCTCGACCTCGACCCGATCACCGGCCTCCCCCGTTTCACGCTGGAGTACGTTGAGGGAGAAGGCCTGGTCGCCGCGGTGCGGCGCGAGGGCCCCGGTATCCTCTTGGATCTCGCGGCCGAGGCCCTTCGTGCGCTGGCATTCCTCCACGACTTCGGCCTGATTCACCGGGACCTCAAGCCCGGGAACTTGCTGGTCCGGGCAAAGCCCCGCCTCGGGTGCCGCCTCGTCGTGCTGGACTTCGGGCTAGCTCTCCGCGGCGGCGTCGAAGGCGGGTCCGGCGCGGGTCCGGCGGGGACGCTCCCCTACCTCGCGCCGGAGTTGTTCGACGGGCAGCCGGCGGACCGCCGGACGGACCTCTACGCGCTCGGGGCTGTCCTCTTCGAAGCGGTTCACGGCGCGCCGCCGTTCACTTTCAAACCGGGCGACCTGGCCGGATTCGTCGATGCGGTGCGAGAGGGGCGCCGCCCCCGCCCGAAGCCTCCCGCGGGATTCCCGCCCGGGCTCCAATCGTGGATCGACGGCCTGCTCGCCCCGGACCCTGCCGAGCGACCTGCGGAGGCGGCGGAAGCTCTCGCACGCCTGAATGCCACGTGCGGGGTGAGCTACACGTACGCGACGCCGGTCAGCCGCGCGGCGCGACTCGGGTCGGGATCACCCGCCGGGCGCCAGAAGGAGCTCGACGCCCTCTGGGAGCACCTCGAGAAATCCGACGGGCCCCGCCTCGTGTGGCTTTGCGGCGGGGCGGGGAGCGGAAAGACCCGGATTCTGCGCTGGCTGGCGAGCGACGGGGTGGCGCGGGGGTGGGAGGTCGTCTCCCCGCCGCAAGGACTGCCGTCCGAAGCGGGCGAGGAAGAGGGTATCGGGGCCGTGCTCGGCCGGCTGCGGGAGAGGGCGGCGAACGGCCGCGTGCTCGTGCTCGTGGACGAAGTGGAAACGGCATCCGGCCGAACCGCTGAGTTCCTGGAGCGGGCAGCCCGAGAGGGGCGCGCGGCCCCGCTCCGCGTGGTGGCTGCGGTGCGGCCGGCCGAATTACGGCACCCCGGGCTCAAGCGATTGCTGTCGGACACGGGCATCGTGCCGACACTGCGCCGCGAGGACCTGGAGCCCTTGGACGCGTCGTCGGTGCGCGAGTTCGCCGAGCGAGCGACCGGGAGCGAGGCAATCTCCGATGCCCGGGTCAAGTGGCTCGTCGAGGCGTCGGAGGGGAATCCGCTCGCGGTGGAGTCGCTGCTGGTCGAGGGGGATTGGGAGCGCGGCGGCCGCACGCGAAAGGTCCTGGCCCTGGACCGGTCTTCGGCGGGACGCCTCGAGCTGCTGAGCGCGCCAGGACGTGCCTGGCTCGAGGCGCTGTCCGTACTTGGCGAGGGAGTCGATGCGGTGATGGTCGGTAGGCTCGCGGGGCTCGACCCCGAGGTATCGCTCGAGGCGGCCGCTGAGGTCGCCGCCGCGGGGCTGGCGCGCGCGAAAGACGGCCGCTGGTCGGCGGATTCACGGTCGGTGGCGGAGCAGGTGGCCTCGGGGATCGAGGCGGACCGCCGGCGGGAGATGCGCCGCCGTGGAGCGGAGCTGCTGCTGGAGATTGATGGCGACGCCGCCGATCCGTGGCGCCTCGCCCGGCTGTGGAGTGGCGCGGGGGAGCGGGAGCGGACGGTCGAGGCGGCGGAGAGGGCCGCGGAGAAGGCGCGCGCGGAGGGGGATTCGGCCGAGGCGGCCGATCGGTACGCGTACGCGGTTAGGCACCTTGTGAGGCGGGATCCGCGACGATGTGGACTGCGCTTGCAGCAAGCGGATGCCCTCATGAACGCCGATCTCTCCAAAGCGGCCGCCAAGGTCTACCGTGGCGCTCTGGCACTGGCGAGCAGGCGTTCTGACAAGGCGGACATCACTGCACGACTGGCTTACGCGCTATCGGTGTGCGGCGAATTCTCACGGGCGCGGGCGGCCGCGGAGCGGTCCCTGGAATTGGCGCGAGGCGAAGGCGCGCAGCTCACCGAGGCGCGGGCGCAGCGGGTGCTTGGAATCGTGTTGGTGCGAACGGGGCGGGACCGGGAAGCGCTCCCCTACTTTCAGCAGGCTCTTGCGACGGTGCGCTCCGCGCAAGACTCTGAGGCCGAAGCAGAGGCCCTACATGGTCTCGCCACCTGCGAGGCTAGCCTGCAAGTTCCGGACGCAGACACCCACTTTCGGGAAGCGGTCGCGCTGTATCAGCAGCTAGGGCGTGACGAGAACAGTGTCAAGAGTCTAATCGGCCTGGCTCGGCTCAGGCACTTGGAAGGTGACCGTGTCGGGGCTCGGTCAATGCTGGAGCAGTCGAAGGGAATTGTCCTCAAGTGCGGGCGGCCAGGGCTGCTGGTTTGGATTCTCAGCAGGATCGCCGCGATCGAGATGGACGACGGCAGGCTGGATCGGAGCATCCAGGCGTTACGCGAGGCCGACGATCATGCGCGTCATCTAGGCAATGTCCAGGAACACGTCGTCGCTACGAATGGCATGGCCGAGGCATTGCTCCAGAGTGGTCGTCATGCTGAAGCCGAATCGCTACTTCGACCGATTCTTCGACATCCACCCGGACTGGTTGATTCGGAGACTCTTGATTACACCCGGCTGATTCTCGCCGCCGTTATTCTCGAGTCCGCCAAAGCCAACAGCCCCGAAGCTCAGGAACTCATCGAAACAGCGTTGGGAAATTGCCGTCTGCGGGGACGGCCTCGATCCAGGATGGTGAGTCTGACTTTCGAGTTGGAGCGCCTGGCTCTGCTCGGCCCCACCGAGCCGCTCGAGCCGATCGCCGCGGAACTCGACACCGTTCTTCAAGAGCTAGCGACCGGCCTCGAGCCCGAGTACCTGGCGCGTGTCGGTCTCGCAAAGTCAGTGTGGGCGCTGTCACGCGGCGACAGCGGAAGCGCGGCTCGCAATGCCACGGAGGCTCTGACCGTCACACAGGACGCCGACCTCCCTGCGCTAGGCGCTCGGATCTCAGCGTTACTTTCCGACGCGTTGTTGCGATTGGGTCGGCCCGATGAGGCTGCCCACGCCTTGAGCCAGGGAAGACGTCTTCTCGAGGACGCCGCCTTAAGGATCGACGACGTCTCCGTTCGGCGCGACTTCCTGGCTCGTTCGGTCTTTCGCGGGCTTCGCGCGGCGGACTCGGATTCCCGAGAAGCCGCCGACCGCCGTTTGCTCGCCCTCTACGACATGGTTCGGGCTCTGAACTCCGAGACGGATCCCGAGGCGCTCCTCGAATCCGCGCTGGAGATGGCGCTCGGTGTCGTACAAGGTGAGCGCGGGATGATTCTCCTGCGGGACTCCGGAAGTGATGCCTTTTCCATCCGGCTCGCGCGCAATCTCGAGCAGGAGACCGCCGACGACGCGGAGGCGTTCAGCCGGAGCGTCGTCGCGCAGGCCGGCGAGGGAAAGCCGGTACTTGCGCTCGACGCGGGGCACGACGAGCGGTTCCAGGGATTCAAGAGCATCAGCCTATACCGGATCCGGTCGCTGATGTGCGTGCCCTTGCGGTCGCGCGGAAAGCTAATCGGAACGGTCTATGTGGACAGCCGACGGGAGGGAAGGCTGTTTACGAAGGAAGATCTGCGGTTCCTGGAGGCGTTTGCGGACCACGCGGCGCTGGCCCTCGAGAACGCGCGGGCAAGGGCCGAGCTCGAGCGAGAGAACCGCCGGCTCCAAGAGCTGGCGGGAGTCCGGGCCCGCTTCGACAACATCGTGGGACGCGCGGCGCCGATGCAGAAGGTGTTCGATCTGATCGAGAAGATCGCCGCGAGCGAGCTGGCGGTCCTGATCCAAGGGGAGAGCGGGACCGGAAAGGAGTTGGTCGCCCGCGCGATCCACTTCCATGGGCCACGCAAGCGGAGGATTTTCCTCTCCGAGAACTGCGCGGCAATCCCCGAAACGCTCCTCGAGAGCGAGTTGTTCGGGCACGTGCGCGGCGCGTTCACGGGAGCCGACCGGGACAGGACGGGGCTGTTCGAGCAAGCGAACGGCGGGACGCTGTTCCTGGACGAGATCGGCGACATGTCGGCAGGAATGCAGGCGCGGCTGCTACGCGTGCTGGAGGAGGGCGAGGTCCGGCGCGTCGGAGCTAGCCGCCCTATTCATGTGGACGTCAGGGTGCTGGCAGCGACGCACCGCGATCTTTCCACCGAGGTCGCCGCCGGCCGATTCCGCGAGGACCTGATGTACCGCCTCCAGGTGCTCGTGGTCCAACTGCCGCCCCTCCGCGAGCGCCCTGGCGACGTCGCGCTGCTCGCGGAGCATTTCCTCGAGCGCATCGGTCGCGAGCGGGGACGCAAGCCTGCCCGCTTGGGCGGCGAGGTCTTGGAGATCTTGGAACGTTACGCGTGGCCTGGAAACGTGCGGCAACTCGAGAACGTGCTGCAGCGGCTGTCGCTCCTTGCCGGGGACCGTACGCTCACCAAGGACGTATTGGAGTCGGATTCCGGACTCCGGTCGACGCTCCTGCCGGGTAAGGACACCGCACCGCTGTACTCGCTCGAGCAAACGGAACGCGAAGAGATTCGTAAAGCGCTCGAGGCAGCGAGGGGGAGCCGGGATCGGGCCGCGAAGTCCCTGGGAATCTCCAGGGCAACTATTTATCGTAAGATAAAAGAATATCGATTACACTGAAAATACATATCATAGTTGCCTTCACTGACTACCTTACGATGAGCCGAATTTGCTAGTGTTTCTGGAATAGCCGGCTTCGTAGTTCCACCTTCGTAATCCAACCCCGACCCATTCCCTGCGCTTGTCGGCATCTCCCGACCTTACGACAACGGCGTTACCGATTTCACTATTGAATCTCACTTTGAGATTACTACATTCATCTGTGAGCATGAAGACGATCCAGCAAGACATGAATAGATGAGCAATAAGGAGCAACATATGAACAAGGGGCGCCGCCGATCCTCCTTTGCTCTCGTCGCCATGGTAACCCTCGTAGCGGCCGCGACGACGCTTGCCGCCGCAGCCCCAGCGGCCTCAATCTCGCGCTCATACGGTTGCCAGGTCATCGGCGATGTTGTGCAGGTCGTCGTTTCGAATCCAACCGCCCTGCCGGCGACCTTTGACGTCGAGGTGGAGGCTGTCGTTAACGGTGACGTGGCGACTGCCGATGCATCAGTGACCCTCGAGCCGGGGGAAACCGCAGTCGCGTCGATCGTCTTCGGAAGCCGCGTGAATTCGGTTGTGAGGTCCGACGTGATTCGGCTCGGTGCAATCGGCGACAGCCCGAATCCGTTCTAGGAATGAGCAAGCACCTAGCGCCCTTGCCCCCCCAAGGGTGCTCGGTCCCTGAAGCGTCCGCCAGCACTTTCGCGGGTCCTAGCTGGCGGACGCTTCGTTATTTCTGATCACGCCCCCCTGCCACTCTCGGACCCGTGTTCTGGCATCATCGTCCCGGGGCCGCGGCCCGTCGAACGCAACGGCAACCGCGATCCCGGAGCCATGCATTTTGTTCCTCCTCATCGACAAGACCTGGGACGGCGTACCGATCGCGCCCGACGAGATCGCCCGCGTCGAGCTCATCGCGGGACCTGCCGGGATCACGGTGAGCGTGGACGCCCCTTACCACGGCGACCCGCCACCTCCCGGCCCACCGGGTTCCACCGACGGCCTCTGGAAGCACGAGGTCGTCGAGATCTTCCTCTTGGGTCGGAGCGACGCCTATCTCGAGGTCGAGATGGGCCCTCACGGCCATCACCTCGTGCTGAAGCTTCGCGGCGCCCGGAACGTCGTGCGGCGCGGCCTCCCCCTCCGCTATCACGCGCGCATCGAGGGCCGGCGCTGGCGAGGCGTCGCCGCGATCCCTCGCGCCTTGCTTCCCGACGGCCTCGACCGCGACAACGCGTACGCGATCCACGGCGCGGGTCCGTCGCGCCGCCATCTCGCCGCCCACCCTGTACCCGGTCCCCGCCCCGACTTCCACCGTCTCGACGCGTTCGGACCGCTTCGGTTCGAGGTCGAGTAGGCGCGGGTCGCCTTGGCGCCAGAGCTTTGCTCCTCTCCTCCCCTTCGGCTAGACTGGCCTGATCCGGCAGGGGGCACGGTACCGTCGAAACGGATCAGGAGTTAAGGAGGCAGCGCGATGGCCATCATCGAGAGCACGCCGGAGTTCGTCGAGGCCGCGTACCGCAAGGTCGAGGCCAACCTCACGGCCATCCGGGCCCGGCTCGGCCGGCCGCTCACCCTCGCGGAGAAGGTGCTCCTCGGACACCTCGCGGACCCGGCGAAGGCCGACCTCAAGCCCGGCGAGAGCTACCTCCAGCTCCGGCCCGACCGGGTCGCGATGCAAGACGCCACCGCGCAGATGGCGATCCTCCAGTTCGGCCAGGCCGGCATCCCGCGGGTCGCCGTGCCGACCACCGTCCACTGCGATCACCTGATCCGGGCCAGGGACGGCGCGGAGCCGGACACCGCCCGCGCCCTCGACGAGAACCGGGAAGTCTACGAGTTCCTGAGGACCGCGTCGAACAAGTACGGCATCGGCTTCTGGGAGCCCGGCGCCGGGATCATCCACCAGGTCGTCCTCGAGAACTACGCGTTCCCCGGCGGGATGATGATCGGCACCGACTCGCACACGCCCAACGCCGGCGGGCTCGGGATGTTCGCCTCGGGCGTCGGCGGTGCCGACGCCGTGGACGTCATGGCCGGCTTCCCGTGGGAGGTGAAGTACCCGAAGATCATCGGCGTCCGGCTCACCGGCCGGCTGACCGGCTGGACTTCGCCGAAGGACGTGATCCTGCTCCTGTGCGGAATTCTGACCGTGAAGGGCGGCACCAACGCGGTGATCGAGTACTTCGGCCCCGGGACCGCGTCGATCTCCTGCACCGGCAAGGCGACGATCACCAACATGGGCGCCGAGCTGGGCGCGACGACCTCGATCTTCCCGTTCGACGACATGATGGACCGGTACCTGCGAGGGACCGGGCGCGCGGCGCTCGCGGACCTGGCCTCCGCCCACCGCGGGCTCCTCGCCCCGGATCCGGAGGTCGAAAGGGACCCCGGGCGGTTCTTCTCGCGGGTGGTCGAGATCGATCTGACCGCCCTCGAGCCGCACCTGGTGGGACCGCACACCCCCGACCTCGCCCGGCCGGTCTCGAAGATGGCCGAAGCGGTCGAGAAGGAAGGCTACCCCGACGCGATCTCGGTCACGCTCATCGGCTCCTGCACCAACTCCTCCTACGAGGACATCTCCCGCGTCGCCGACGTGGTACGCCAGGCGAAGGCCCACGGGGTCCGGGCGGCGGTGCCCTTCCTGGTCACGCCCGGCTCCGAGCAGATCCGGGCGACCATCGTCCGGGACGGCCAGCTGGCCGAGATGGAGTCGGTCGGCGGACAGGTCCTCGCCAACGCGTGCGGGCCCTGCATCGGTCAGTGGCAGCGCGACGAGCTGAAGCCGGGGGTGAAGAACACGATCGTCACCTCGTTCAACCGGAACTTCCCTCGCCGCAACGACGGGAACCCGGACACGCTGGCCTTCATCGCGAGCCCCGAGATCGTCGCCGCCTATGCCCTCGCCGGGCGGTTGTCGTGGAACCCGTTGACGGATCCGCTCGCCTCCCCCGACGGGAAGACGTTCGTGCTGAAGACCCCCGCCGCCGCGCCGGATCTTCCGGCCCGGGGCTTCGTCCGAGACCGGAAAGGGTACCTCGCGCCGGACGACGACGCGAGCCGCGCCGACGTTCGCGTCGCCCGGGACAGCAAGCGCCTCCAGCTCCTGTCGCCGTTCGCGCCGTGGGACGGGAAGGACTTCGAGGAGCTGCCGCTCCTGATCAAGGCCAAGGGGAAGTGCACCACCGACCACATCTCTCCCGCCGGGCCGTGGCTCCGCTTCCGCGGGCACCTCGACAACATCTCCGACAACATGTTCACCGGGGCGGTGAACGCGTTCTCGGGCGTCGCCGGAAAGACCCGCGACCCGCTGGCCGGCGAGCCCGGCCTTGACGTCCCCGTGGTCGCGCGGTCGCTCAAGGCCCGCGGCCTGCGGTGGGTCGTCGTCGGCGACGAGAACTACGGGGAGGGGTCGAGCCGCGAGCACGCGGCGATGTCGCCGCGCCACCTCGGCGCCGCGGCGGTGATCGTGCGGTCGTTCGCCAGGATCCACGAGTCGAACCTCAAGAAGCAGGGGATCCTTCCCCTCACGTTCCTGGACCCGGCGGACTACGACCTCGTCCAGGAGACCGACCGGATCAGCGTCCTGGGGCTCAAGAACCTCGCGCCGGGAAAGCCGCTCACGGCGGTCCTGCACCACGCCGACGACTCGGCGGACCGGATCTTCCTGGGTCACACCCTCAACGACGAGCAGATCGGATGGTTCCGCGCGGGCTCCGCCCTGAACGTCTTGAAACGGCACGGCGACGCCCGCACCGGCGCCTGAGAGCGCGGCCGCGCCGGAGCGAGGATGTCGACCGTTCGAGAAGATCCCGGAGGGAGTCGCCCCGCGGCGCTGCGCTGCACGGGGCTCGTCAAGCGTTACGACGACGTCGTGGCGGTGGCGCACCTCGACCTCGAGGTGAGCTTCGGCGAGTGCTTCGGCCTCCTCGGCCCGAACGGCGCCGGGAAGACCACAACGGTCGAGATCCTCGAAGGGCTGACCCCCGCCGACGAGGGAGCCGTGGAGGTCCTCGGGACCCGATGGGGATTGGGCGGCGATCTCCAGCTCCGGGAGCGGCTCGGCATCCAGCTCCAGGAGACGCAGCTGTCCGAGAAGCTGACGGTCGAGGAGACGCTCAGACTTTTCCGCAGCTTCTATCGCCGCGGGCACCCCGTGGACCAGGCGATCGCAGGGGTCGGCCTCGAGGAGAAGAGGAGGTCCCGCGTCGGCAAACTCTCCGGGGGGCAGAAGCAGCGCCTCGCGCTGGCCTGCGCCCTCGTGAGCGAGCCGGAGCTGCTCTTCCTCGACGAGCCCACGACCGGCCTCGATCCCCAGGCGCGACTCAAGGTGTGGGAGATCGTCGAGAAGTTCCGGGCGGTGGGCGGGACCGTCCTCCTGACCACGCACTACATGGAGGAGGCGGCGAGGCTGTGCGATCGAGTGGCCATCATGCACCACGGGCGCATCATCGCCCTCGACACTCCGGCCAAGCTGATCGCGTCGCTGGGCGGAGATCAGATCGTCGAGTTCCGGACGCTGGGCGAGCCCGACGGCGCCGTGCTCGCGCGGCTTCCCGGGGTGCGCTCGGTGGACCGGAAGGACGGCGGTTTCATGCTGGCGGTCGAGGAGATCGGAACGGCGCTCCCCGCGCTGCTCGCCGAGCTGGGCGGGCGCGGCATCCGACTCGACAGCCTGATGACCCACCAGGCCACGCTGGAGGACGTCTTCGTCCACCTGACGGGGCTGGAGCTGAGCAATGAGTGAGCGGCCCCACCCGCTGGTCGAGCTGACCCGGGCGCGGATCCTGGAATTCCTCCGCGAGAAGGAGGCTCTGTTCTGGGTCTTCGTGTTCCCGGTGCTCCTCGCGTGCGCGCTGGGCGTCGCCTTCCGCAACCGGCCGGTGGACCTTGCGCACGTGGCGGTCGCGGCGGGAACGTCGGAGGCGGAGCGGTTGGCGGACCAGCTGCGCCGGGCGCCCGGGGTGACCGCGTTCCTGCTCGCCCCGAGGGAGGCCGAGGAGGCGCTCCGGCACGGCCGGGTGGACGTGATCGTGGAAGACGGTGGTACGGCTCGGGACGGTCGGCCCGCGGTGATTTACCGTTTCGATGCGACGCGCCCCGAAAGCCTGGCGGCGCGGGATGCCGCGGACGAGGCGCTCCAGCGTGCCGCGGGCCGGAGCGACCCGCTCGAGACCGGCGAGCGACGGGTGACCGAGCCCGGATCGAGGTACGTGGACTATCTGATCCCCGGTCTCGTCGGGCTCAACTTGATGGGAAGCGGCATGTGGGGCATCGGCTTCACGGTGGTCGCGGCGCGCACGCGGAAGCTCCTGAAGCGGTTCGCGGCGACCCCCATGCGCCGATCCCACTACCTCCTCTCGTTCGCGCTCTCGCGGCTCATCTTCCTCTCGCTCGAGGTCGCCGCGGTGGTGGGATTCGGATGGCTGGTCTTCGGCGTGCGCGTCCGGGGATCCCTCGTCGACCTCGCTCTCGTGGCGATCCTCGGGGCCGCCACGTTCGCGGGGATCGGGCTCCTCGTCGCGGCCCGCCCGAGGTCGATCGAGGCGGTCTCGGGATGGATGAACCTGGTGATGCTCCCGATGTGGCTGCTCTCGGGGACGTTCTTCTCCTACGAGCGTTTCCCGGCGGTGCTGCACCCCGCGATCCGCGCCCTTCCGCTCACCGCCCTCAACGACGCGCTTCGCGCCGTCGTGAACGACGGCGCGTCCCTGGCGTCCCGGTGGTCCGAGGCCCTCGTGATGGTCGCCTGGGGTGTCGTCGCCTTCGTCCTGGCCCTTCGCCTCTTCCGCTGGCAATGACGGCCGGCGCAACCGTCACGGCGCCGGCACGAGCACCATCGCCGCCAGTGGCGGCAGGTCGAGCTTGACCGACTGGGGCTGGCCGTGGAACGGGATCGGCTCGGTCAGGACGGATTCGAGCCCCCCGTATCCGCTCCCGCCGTACGCGGGATCGTCCGTCGAGAGCCCCTTGGCGTAGCGGCCGGCCCGAGGCGTCCCGACCCGGTAGCCGTCGCGGGGCACCGGCGTGAGGTTCAGGATCACCACCAGGTGACCGTCGCCGTCGCGGCGCAGGTACGAGATCACCGAGCTCGCGTGGTCGTTGCAGTCGATCCAGGAGAATCCCCACGGGTCGGGGTCCGACCGCCAGAGACAGGGCGTCCCGAGGTAGAGGCGCCCCAGGTCCTCCAGGAACCGGCGGAACGCCGCCCGCATCGGGTCGTTCGCCAGGTGCCAGTCGAGGCTCGCGTCGTGGTTCCACTCGTTCCAGGGCGCCAGCTCGGTCCCCATGAAGAGGAGCTTCTTCCCCGGCCGAGTGTACTGATAGGCGAGGAGGAGCCTCAGGTTCGCGAACTTCTGCCAGACGTCCCCCGGCATCTTGTCGAGCAGCGATCTTTTCCCGTGGACCACCTCGTCGTGGGACAGAGGGTTCACGAACCGCTCGGAGTACTCGTAGAGCATGGCGAACGTCAGGTCGTTCTGGTGGAATCGGCGGAAGACTGGATCCTTCGAGAAGTACTCCAGCGTGTCGTGCATCCAGCCCATGTTCCACTTGAACGTGAAGCCGAGCCCGCCGTCCCGCACCGGTCGGCTCACGCCGCCCCAAGCGGTGGACTCCTCGGCCATCGTGATGCACCCGGGCTGCTCGGCCCGGACGATCTCGTTCATCGCCTTGACGAACTCGATCGCCTCGAGGTTCTCGCGCCCCCCGTACCGGTTCGGCAGCCACTCTCCCTCGTTCCGGCTGTAGTCGAGGTAGAGCATCGAGGCGACGGCGTCCACGCGGAGGCCGTCCACATGCAGCTCGTCCAGCCAGTACAGCGCGTTCGCGATGAGGAAGTTCCGGACCTCGTTCCTCCCGTAGTTGAAGATCAGCGTGCCCCAGTCCGGATGCTCGCCGAGCCTCGGATCGTCGTGCTCGAAGAGCGCGGTTCCGTCGAATCGCCGCAGCGCGAAGTCGTCCTTCGGGAAATGCGCCGGGACCCAGTCGATCACCACCCCGATCCCGTTCCGGTGGCAGTGGTCCACGAGGAACCTGAAGTCGTCCGGAGACCCGTACCGCGCCGTCGGCGCGAAGTACGCCGAGACCTGGTACCCCCAGGAACCGGTGAACGGGTGCTCCGCCACCGGCATCAGCTCGAGGTGGGTGAACCCCAGGCGCTTGACGTGCTCCACGAGGCGCGGCGCGATCTCGCGGTAGGTCAGGCAGCGGCTCCCCTCCTCCGGCACCCGGGCCCACGATCCGAGGTGGACCTCGTAGAACGCCAGCGGCTCGCGAAGCGGATCCCGGCTCCGCCTCGCCTCCATCCACTCCCGGTCCCCCCACGCGTACGAGGAGGCGTCCACGCGCGACGCGGTCCCCGGCGGCGCCTCCATCGAGAACGCAAACGGGTCGGCCTTGGGGCGGATCATGCCCTCGCGCGTCTTGATCTCGAACTTGTAGAGCGCGCCGGTCGGGACCCCCGGAACGAACAGCTCGAAGACCCCCGAGCTGCCGAGCATGCGCATCGGGAAGTGCCTCCCGTCCCAGCGGCAGAACTCCCCGACCACGCTGACGCGGCGGGCGCTGGGCGCCCACA
The DNA here is from genome assembly GCA_020073205.1 of Terriglobia bacterium. Taxonomy (NCBI): domain Bacteria; kingdom Pseudomonadati; phylum Acidobacteriota; class Terriglobia; species Terriglobia bacterium. The sequence continues at coordinate 7,929 of JAIQFR010000074.1, read as the reverse complement.
CCGCGAACGCGACCCCGTCGACCCCGTCGATCGAGCGCGGGTGCGCCCCCAGGCACTCCCACAGGCGGCGATGGGTCCCCTCGTTGAAGAGGTGCCGGTCCACCTCGCCGAGGGTCGGCAGGAACCCGTACGGATCGGTCCGCTCCCACGTCCTGCCGTCCGCGAACCAGAAGCGCACTCGGTAACGGAGCGGGAGCCGCGCGCCCGGGAGGAAGGCGGCGAAGAGGCCGCGCTCCGCCACGCGGGACATGACGACGCTCGGCTCCCCCTCGCGCAGGCACTCGCAGCCCAGCGCGTCCGCGTGCATCGCGCGGACGACGACCCCCTCGACCCCGTCGGCGCTCGCGGGGTGGATCCCGAGCACGCGGTGAGGGTCGGTGTGGTCGCCGGCGAGGAGGCTCGCCGCCTCCGCCTCGTCGATCTTGAGGACGTCCAGGGCCGCCTGAGTCATCGTCGCTCCCGCTCGGTGCCGGCCGCTCCATTCGCCGCGCCGGCAGCGGTGCCTATGTTTCGCCGTTTTCGGGCGCCGCGTCAAGCCCGGGCGTCCCGTCCGAGCATCGCGAGGTCCAGCGCGAGCTGGACCCTGAGCCGCTCGACCGACGCCGCCGACACGTGGCGGGTCACGCTCAGCCTGGGGAGCCGCTCGAGGACTCGCCCGCCCATCGCGCGCTCGACGGTCGGAGAGACGTAGACCGCGGCACGCCCCCCGGCCTTTCGGAAGGCGGCCCGCGCTTCCTGCGGCTCGACCACCTGGAAGTGCCTGACGACCTCCTCCGGGACGGAGGCCCCGGCGAGGAAGCGGAAGAACCCCGACGCGAAGCTGCGGTCGAGGACCACCATCACCACCGGCCCTTTCCGCGCCTCCTCCACCAGCAGGCGGGGAAACGCGGGGTCCAGCGCGACCCGGTAGACCGGGAGCGAGAGCCGCGCCCCGATCCCCGCCACGTCCGACCGGTGGAAGTCTGTCGTCACGATCCCGCTGCAGCCGGCGAGCGAATTCGTCCCCTCCGAGATCGCGTCGGGAAGGAGCGCGTGGCGGCACCGGACTCCGAGCAGTCCTTGAAGCTCGAGGGAGAAGAGCGCCACCTGCTCGAGGTTGCACTCGGCGACGGCGAGCGTGACGCCGCGAAGTCCCTTCCCCAGGGAGAGCCTCAGGAACCGCGCGAAGACGGCCGGGTCGAGCCCGAGGCCGGCGGCCTCCGCCCGCGTTCGGTTCACCGCGGACAGCAGCTCCGCCGCTCGAACCGGACGCTGCATCACGCTCCGGCCTTCGAGAAGGAACGTCCCGCTACCCGGGCGCGTCTCCACGAGCCCTTCGCGCTGCAGGGCGAGGTAGGCGCGGTGGACGGTCTTCCTGTCGGCGCCGACGCGCTCGGCCATCCGGCGCACCGACGGAACCCGGTCGCCCGGATTCAGACGGCCCGAGTGGAGATCCGCGAGGATGCGCTCCCGCACCTCCTCGCTTCCCCGGCGTCGCTCGGGCCGCAGGCGGGCCATGGGACAACCCCCTGCGACCCAGGATAGCCGAAGGGCGCGTCGAGCCGCGAGATGCCGCTCATCGACGCGGTCCGGTGACCCCGTCGTGGCCGCCGCGACCCGTTCGCCGGGGCCGGGCGACGCCCGCCTTCACTCGGTCGACTGCCGGTTCCGCACCAGGTAGTACCGGGTCGAGGGGTTTCCGAGCTCGCCCGGATCGGTGAACACGGTCCCGGTCGCGCCTGCGTCCGGGTCGTTCAAGCTGGCGCTCGCGTCGGGGAAAGTCGGGTCGCCCAGCTCGCTCCGGACCACCATGTAGGTGACGTCGCCCGTGATGCCCCCGCCGGTCCAGGTGAGAACGACGCTCCCGGAGCCCGTGTCCTTGTCCGCGGTGAGCTTGATCGGGGAGGTGACGTGCAGGATCCCGTGCATCGTCCCGAGATGCGCGGGACTGTCGTGGAACCTGCAGTAGTAACCGTCGTTCGTGTCCGGAGGATAGGCCGTGGGATCGTAGGCGCAGACGACCGACGGCGGCGTGTCGGTGGGCGCGACGTTGCCGCTGTCCCACAGGCAGGACGGAGGCGACGGCGAGCCGCACGCGATCGCGGTGGGGCACGGGTCCGCCGTGGAGCTGTGGGTCAGGATGCCGGTCACCGTCCAGTCGATGCAATCCCCCGGCTCGATCTTGGGCTCCGGGGGGCTGTAGGTCCTCAGCGAGGTCAGAAGGACCGTGGTGGTGTAGGGCGTCGCGCGGTTCTGGCACGCCGGGGGCGGCGTGGTCTGACTGCACGCGGGCGTGCGGCACGCGGTCTGTGCTCGCGCGGCCAAGGGGGCCAGTGCCGCGAGAGCGGCCGCGATCGCCATGCTCGCTGCACGACTCGAGAGTGATCCTGTTGTCATTTGCACGTTCCCCTCCTGGTGAACGACCTTAACGCGAGACGGGGTTGATTAGGGATCAAATTGGGACACTTTACGCGTCGCGGCGCGACCGTGCCCTTTGGAGCCCCCGGCCCGGCCGAGGGCGGCAGCGCCGAGGCACGTGCCGTGCGATCATGAAGCGGCTAAGGGCGCTCTCGCCGCCCGGGAGCGGAGGTAACATGGCCGAAGGCGCGGCCAAGGCGGAGCGGTACCGGAGGATCCTCGCGCAGGCGCAGGAGCTGTTGAGGGACGTGCCGCGCCCGATCGCGCGTATGAGCACCGTCGCCGCCCTGCTCCACCACAAGATGCAGGGCTTTTCCTGGACCGGCTTCTACTTGCTCGAAGGGGACGAGCTCGTCGTCGGTCCCTATCAGGGCCTCCTGGCCTGCATCGTCCTCGAGAAGCCCCGCGGCGTCTGCTGGGCGGGGATCCTGAGGGGAGAGCCGGTTCTGGTCCCGGACGTGCACGCCTTCCCCGGCCACATCGCCTGCGACAGCCGATCGAGGTCGGAGATCGTCGTGCCGGTCCGCCGCGCCGACGGAAGCCCCGCCGGCGTCCTCGACGTGGACAGCACCCGGCCGGCCTGGTTCGACGAGACCGACGCCCTGGGGCTCGCGCCGCTCGCGGCCCTCGTCCACGCGGGCTCCGGGTAGCGAGAGGCGCCGCCTCCCCCTTTTCACGCGGACGCAGTGGTCAGGCCGTGATCGGGCTTGGCGAGACCGATCGCCTCCTCGTCGACCTCCGCGGCGTGCGTCCGCGCCACCAGCATGTAGATCGAGGGGACGACGAACAGCGTGAACCCCGTGCCGATGATCATCCCGCTGACCAGCATGATGCCGATGCTGTTCCGCGCGCCGGCCCCGGGACCCGTGGCCAGGATCAGTGGGGTGTGTCCCGCGACCGTGGCCGCGGTCGTCATGAGGATCGGCCGCAGCCGGGTGCCGGCGGCCCCGACCACGGCGTGGAGCTTGTCCTTCCCCTCCTCCTGGAGGTGGTTGGCGAACTCGACGATCAGGATGCCGTTCTTCGCGATGAGGCCGACCAGGGTGATGAGGCCGACCTGGCTGTAGATGTTCAGCGTCGTCAGGCCGAGGAAGGAGAACATCAGCGACCCCGAGAGCGCGAGCGGCACCGAACCGGCCAGGATGATGAACGGATCCCGGAAGCTCTCGAACTGCGCCGCCAGCACCAGGTAGATCAGGATCGCCGAGAGCAGGAACGTTCCTAGGAACTTGCTCCCCTCGGTACGAAGCTGCCGCGACTCGCCGGCGTAGTCCACCGTGAATCCCGGCGGGAGCACCTTCGCCGCCTCCCCCTCGAGGTAGCGCAGCGCCTTGTCGAGCGCCACGCCCGGTGGGACGACCCCCTGGATCCTCACGGCGTTCAGCTGCTGGAAGCGCTTCAGCTCGCGGGGCTGGGTCGAGTGGACGAGCGCGGCGAACGTCGAGAGCGGAACCAGCTTGCCTCCAGGCCCGGTCACGTGGATGTCCGCGAGCTGCGCCGGCGTCAGCCGCTCCGCCCGCTTGATCTGAGGGATGACCTTGTAGCTGCGTCCCTGGATGCTGAAGCGATTCACGTAGTTCCCGCCGAGCATCGTCGCGAGGTCGGCGCCGGCCTGGCTCAAGTCGACCCCCTCGGAGCGCACCTTGTCGCGGTCGAACACGACCTCCGCCTGGGGCTGATCGAACTTCAGGTCGGAGTCCGCGAAGATGAACAGGCCGCTGGCGAAGGCCTTGCCGACCAGGACCTTCGCGAACTCGTCGAGCTGGCGCGGCTCGGCCGTCGAGGCGATCACGAAGTCCACGGGGAAGTTGCCCCCCCCCGGAAGGGGCGGCGGCGTGAGCGGGATCACCCGCACCCCCGGCAGCTTGGAGAGCGCCGCCGCGGCCTGCACCTGCAGCTCGGCGGCCGTGCGGGTCCGTTCGCTCCAGGGCTTCGTCACCATGCCGCCGAAGCCGCCGGTGGGACCGGTGATCTGGAACGTATTGGCGGTCTCCGGGAACGACTGGAAGACGTCGTCGATCCTGGAGACGTACAGCCGCGTCTGGTCGAGCGTCGAGTTCGGCGCGGCCTGGACGATGCCGAACACGACGCCCTGGTCCTCGGCGGGGGCCAGCTCGTTCTGGGAGAAGAGGTAGAACGGCACCGCGAGCAGCGCGAAGAGGATCCAGAAGGCCAGCACCACCGGGCGGTACTTGAGCGTGCCCTCGAGCATGCGGAGGTACAGGCGGCGGAGGGCGTCGAAGTGGCGGTTGATCATCCCGGCGAAGCCGCGCTCGCTGTCGCCGGCGCGCAGCATCTTCGATCCCATCATCGGCGACAGCGTCAGCGCCACGACGCCCGAGACCAGGACCGCGCCGGCCAGGGTGAACGCGAACTCCTTGAACAACGCCCCCGTCAGGCCCCCCTGGATGCCGATCGGGGTGTACACCGCGGCGAGCGTGATCGTCATGGCGATGATCGGGCCGACCAGCTCCCTCGCCCCGTGGATGGCGGCGCGGTACGGCGACTCGCCGGCGTGGAGGTGTCGCTCGACGTTCTCCACCATCACGATGGCGTCGTCCACCACCAGGCCGACCGACAGCACGATGGCGAGGAGCGTGAGCAGGTTGATGGTGAACCCCGCGATGAACATCAGGAAGACGGCGCCGATCAGCGAGATCGGGATCGCCACCACCGGGATGACCACCGACCGGAACGACCCCAGGAAGAGGAAGATCACGACGATGACGATCAGGAGGGTCTCGGTCAAGGTCCTCAGGACCTCGTCGATGGCGTGGCCGATGTACAGCGTCGAGTCGTACGGGATTCCCGCCTTCATGCCCGCCGGGAGCTGGGCCACGATCTCGGGCATGGCCTCGCGGACCCGCCGGATGACGTCGAGGGTGTTCGCGGTCGGGAGCACCCAGATTCCCATGAACGTGGCGGACTGGCCGTTGAACCTGACGTCCTGGTCGTAGTCCTCGGCCCCCAGCACCACGTCGGCGATCTCGCTGAGCCGGACGACCCGGTTGCCGTCGTTCTTCACGACCAGCTGCCGGAACTCCTCGGCGGTCTGGAGGTCGGTGTTCGCGACGAGGTTCACGGAGACCATCGACCCCTTGGTCTTCCCCAGCGCCGAGAGGTAGTTGTTCCGTGCGAGCGCGTCCCTGACCTGCGACGGCGCGATGCCCCGGGCCGCCATCTTGTCGGGATCGAGCCATATCCGCATGGCGAAGGTCCGGTCGCCGAGAATGTCGGCGCGCTGGACGCCGCCGATGGCGCTGAGCTTCGGCTGAACGACCCGGGTCAGGTAGTCGGTAATCTGGTTCTGGTCCAGGTCCTTCGACGAGAATCCGAGGTACATTGCGGCGAACTGGGTGTCCGCGGTCTCGATCTCGATGACCGGCGCCTGGGACTCCGGAGGCAGGTCGTTGCGGACCCGCGCCACCTTGGCCTGGATCTGCGTCAGCGCCGAGTCGGTGTCGTAGTTGAGCTTCAGGTGGACCGTGATCGAGCTGACCCCCTGGCTGCTCGAGGACTCCATGTAATCGATCCCGTCGGCGCTGGCGATCACCCGCTCGAGCGGAGACGTGATGAAGCCGCGCACGAGGTCGGCGTTCGCCCCGACGTAGACCGTCGTGACGTGGATCACCGCGATGTCGCTCCGCGGGTACTGCCGCACGGTCAGCGACCGGATCGACTGCAGCCCGGCGATCAGGATGACGAGGCTGACGACCGCCGCGAGAACCGGCCGCCTGACGAAGAGGTCGGTGATCTTCATCAGCTCTCCTCGGGATGGGGCGCCGCCTCGTTGGAGGGCTGAATGGCGTTGTTCACCTGCACCGCCGCGCCGTTACGGAGCTTGAACACGCCCGAGGTCACGATCTCCTCGCCGGGCCGGACGCCGGAGACGACCGCGACCTGGTCGCCGCGCGAGCCGGCCAGCTTGACGAACTGCTGCCGGACGCCCCGGTACGTCTTGCCGTCCGGAGCATGAACGTCCTCGACGACGAAGACCGAGTCGCCATAGGGCGCGTAGCTGACGGAGGACGCCGGCACCGCGACCACCGGCCGGCCGACGCCCACGAGGATTCGCGTCTCGACGAACATGCCGGGGCGAAGCCGCTCGTCGGGATTCCCGAACGTGGCCTGGATCCGCACGTTGCGCGTTCCCTCGTCGATGACGGAGTCGATCGCCGTGATCCTCCCCGACATCTTTGCGCCGGCGGGCTCGCCGGGACGAACGGTCACCTCGGTCCCGACGCGCAGGTGCTGGAGCTCCTGCTGCGGCACGGAGAAGTTCACGTAGATCGGCCGCAGCGCCTGGAGCGGCACGATCGGGTCGCCGCTCTTCAGGTACTGGCCGAGATTCACCTGGCGGATGCCGAGGACCCCCGAGAACGGCGCCCGGACCGTCTTCCGCTCGATCGAGGCGCGGATCTCCCCCACGCGGGCGTCGGCGGACTTGAATTTCGCCTCCGCGTCGTCCAGCTCCGCCTGGGACGTGACCCCGCGCTCGCGCAGCCCGCGGACGCGGTCGAGGCTCAAACGGGCGAGGTCGCGCTGCGCCTGGGCGTCCAGGAGCTGTGCCTGCTCCTGCCTCGTGTCCAGCTCGACGACCACGTCGCCCTGCTCGACGTGCCGGCCCGAGTCGAACGCGATCCGGGAGACGATGCCGGGAAGGTCGGCGCTCACCGTGACGCCGTGGACGGCCGCCGCGGTGCCGATGGCGCTCAGGGTCTCCTCCCATCGCTCCTCCCGCGCGACGATCGTCGTCACCGCCTCCGGAGGAGGCCGGAACGCGGCGGCACCGGCGATGGCGGCCCGGACCTGCGTGTACTTGACGAAGCCGATCGCGGTCACGAAGGCGACCATCGCGACCAGCATGACGATCATCCTCTTTGCCATGAGCTTGACCCTCCCCGGACTCCGATGCCGGATGGCGCGCCGCGCCCTCGACTCAGCGAGGGCCCGCGGCCCGCACGACCCCTTCCACCTTGATGCCGCGATCCTCGAGCAGCGATCCCGTCGATCGCGCCATCTCCGTGCGGGCGGTCCGATAGTCGGTTCGCGCTGAGATCTCGTCGAGCCGGGCCCGCGCCAGATCGTTCTGGCGCGTCAGCACCAGGAAATTCGTCGAGAGGCCGACGGCGAACCGGTCCCGCTCGGCGCCGAGCTGGACCTCGGCGGATTCGCGCTCCGCGCGTGCCGCCTCGAACCTCTGAGAGGCGGTCCGAAGCGCGGCTCCCGCGTCGAGGACCTCGGCACGTACCTGCTTGCGCGCGCGCGTCAGATCCGCGGCCGCCTGCGCCTCCGCGCTCTTCGCGCTCCGCGCGGCCGCCAGCGCCGCGCGATTCCCGATCGGAAGCGTGAGGACCACGCCGACTCGGGCGTCGTCGAAGGACCCGTCCCCGAGCAAGCGATACGACCGTCCCCAGCCTCCGTCGAGACTCGACGGCACCATGACCGAGAAACCGGGATTCGACGCGACGCTCGGATTGACCGAGCCCGCCAGGCCGAAACGGTCGTACGACGCCACCGCGTCGAGCGACG
>JAIQFR010000073.1 GCA_020073205.1 Terriglobia bacterium | reverse complement strand
CGCGGGAGAGAAGGGGCTCGGCGTCGTCAGCCTCGGCTCGAAGATGATCGACCCCCCGGTGGTCGAGCGCGCTCGCCGCCTCGTGGAGCGCGCCAGGAGGATGGGGCTCGTCCCGGCCCCGGAGGAGCAGGCCCGATGAACGCCAGGGTGGAGATGATCGTCAACGCCGCGGGGCGAAGGGTCCTTGCCAGCGTCAATGGGCGCGGCCAGGCTGCGTTCGAGGGGATCGGTCGGCACGCGCCGGACGGGCGGAAGGCCGCCCCTCCGATCCGGACGTGCGCCGACTACCCCGCGGATGGGGACAAGCGCGTTCCCGACCTCGAGACCGCCCTCCTGAGATGCGGCCTCAGGGACGGAATGACGATCTCGAGCCACCACCATCTCAGGAACGGCGATCGGATCGCTCTCGAGGCGCTCGAGACCGCGGAGCGCATGGGGGTGAGGGATCTGATGTGGTTCCCGAGCGCGTCCTTCCCCTGCCAGGAGCCGGTGATGGGCCTGATGGACCGCGGCGCGGTCCACCACATCGAGGGCTCGATGAACGGTCCCTTGGGCGAGTACTGCTCACGCGGGAAGATGCGCGGCTTGGGTGTGCTGCGCTCCCACGGCGGGCGCTTCCAGGCGATCCAGGACGGCGAGGTTCATATCGACATCGCGGTGATCGCCGCGCCGACCGCGGACCCTTTCGGCAACGCCGACGGCTCCCACGGGAGGTCCGCGTGCGGCTCCCTCGGGTTCGCCCTCGCCGATTCGCTGTACGCGGACCGCGTCGTCGTGGTCACCGACAACCTCGTGCCGTTCCCCTGCGTCCCCTGGCAGATCCAGGGGAACAACGTCGACTTCGTGGTCGAGGTCCCCACGATCGGCGACCCATCGAAGATCGTCTCCGGCACCACCGAGATCACGAAGAGCCCGGATCGGCTGCTGATCGCCGAGTACGTCGCGCGATTCCTCCGGGACGCGGGAATCATGAGAGACGGGTTCTCGTTCCAGGCGGGCGCCGGCGGGATCGCCCTCGCCTTCGTGATGTTCCTCCGCGGGATGATGAAGGATGCCGGGATCAAGGCCCGCTTCGTCCGAGGCGGCTCGACGAAGTACCTCGTGAAGCTCCTCGAGGACGGGCTGACGGACTACATCCTCGACGGCCAGACCTTCGACCTCGACGGCGTCCGCTCCATCGGCTCCGACCCGCGCCACGTCGCCACCTCGCCGTTCACTTCTTACAATTACAACGGCAAGGGGAACTTCGCCTCGATGGTGGACGCCGTGGTCCTGGGCGCCACCGAGGTGGACGTGAGGTTCAACGCCAATGTCGTGACCCACTCGGACGGCCGGCTCCTCCACGGGATCGGCGGCTGGCAGAACTGCCTGTTCGCCGGGTGCACCATCTTGGCCGTCCCTTCGTTTCGCGACCGGATCCCCGTGATCGTGGACGAGGTCACGACGCTGGTCGGCCCTGGCGAGCTGATCGACGTGATCGTCACCGAGCGAGGCATCGCGATCAACCCCAGGCGGCAGGACCTCCTGGACGCGGTCAAGGGCTCCTCGCTTCCGATCAAGCCGATCGAGCGGATCAAGGACGAGGTGGAGCGGATCTGCGGCGGCGCCGCGGCCAAGCCCCGGTTCGTGGACCAGCCGGTCGCCGTGGTGAAGTGGGTGGACGGGACGGTCCTCGACACGGTGTGGCGGATCCCGGAGTAGCCGTTCTCCGCGGCGCCGCCTGAATCCTGCAACTTTCCCGCCGCGGTCCCCGTTCTAGGTAGGGAGCATGACGGATGAGGGATTCGAGCGCGCCGTGCGGGAGCACCGGAACCGGGTGCACAGCCACGCCGTCTGGCTGCTCAGGGACGGCGAGGAGGCCCGGGACGTGTCCCAGGAGGCGTTGGTGAGGCTCTGGCGGCACCGGAGCGACGTGCCCGACGCGGCCGCGCGAAGCTGGCTGCTCCGGACGACGCACCGTCTCTGTCTCGACCGCCACCGGCGCACTGCGGCGCGACCCGAGGTCGCCGAGGACGATTCCCAGGAAGCCCAACGGGCCGACCCCGCGCCCGACCCCGAGCGGGCCGCGGCTTCCTCCCGGCTGGGAGGCGTCCTGGCGGGCGCGCTCGAGCGCCTCGCCCCTCGAGACCGGGCGATTGTCCTGCTCCGCGAGGTCGAGGACCTACCCTACGACGAGATCGCCGAAGCTCTGGGTATCCCGCTCGGCACCGTCAAGGCCGCCCTCCACCGGGCGCGCGAGCGGCTGCGCGTGACCCTTCTGCGTGCGGGGGTGCACCCGTGAGCGCGTGCGCTGCCGTCCGCCCGCTCCTCGACGAGCGCCTGGATGGCGAGCTGTCCGCGGAACGCGCCGCCGCGCTCGAGGTTCACCTCGCCGCGTGCGGCGAGTGCCGGGCCGTCGCCGAAGGGCTGGCGGCGGTGAGGACCACCCTTCGCGCGCTTCCCGAGCATCCCCTGCCCCCCGAGGCGCTCGAGGCCGTCCTCGACCGCACGGTACGCCGGAGCCGTTTCCGGGGTCTTCCGCGCTTCTCTGCCGCCTGGCCGGCATGGGCGGGCGCCGCCGCGGTCGTCATCCTCGCCTTGCTTCTCCTCGGGGGACCGCTGGCGCCCACGCAAACCGGCCGGCCATCCGCCGACGAGGTGGCAAGGGGCAGGGACGACGCGCGCCGGGTGCTGTCCCTCGCCTCCCGGGCGCTTCACCGGGCGGAGCGCGCGGCGTGCGATACGGTCGTCGCCGGAGAGGTCGCACCGGCGCTGCGTCGCGTCCCGATTCGATGGGCCCCAAGGCCCGAGCCGAGGAGACCATGATCCAGCAGCGGATGGTCCCGTTCGCTCTCGCGCTGCTCTCCGTACTGCTCGTCGCGGGGCCGCCGACCCCGGCCGCGGAACGGGAAGAGTCCCGCCTGCGCGGGTTCGTGGACGGTTCGGCGTTCCTGAGCCTCGAGAGCGAGGACTCCGAGGTGGTCGAGATCCACATCGGCCCCACGCTGCTCGGCGCGATCGCCGGCGCCGCCAAGGACGACGGGGACGCGGCCGCGATCCTCCACGGGCTCCGGTCCGTGTCGGCGTACATCGTGGGGCTCGGCAAAGACGCCGAGCGGACGGCGAAGGCGACGAAGCTGTTCCGGGAGATCGAGGAGCGGCTCGTGCGCGAGGGATGGGAGCGGCTCGCCCGCGTCCGGCAGAAGGGGGACCGCGTGAACGTGTTCGTCCTCGGGAGCGGCAAGACCGTGGACGGCCTCGTGGTGCTCGTGTTCGACCGCGACGAGGGGCAGGTGGTGTTCGCGAACCTCGCCGGGTCCCTCGACCTCGCGAAGCTCGACCGGCTCCACGAGACCCTCGACGTCCCGGGGCTCGACGAGCTGAGCAACGAGGGGAAGGGGGACCGAAAGAAGGATCCCGAGCGCCGGCACGAGCAAGACGCTGGGGACAAGCCGTGACCTTCCCGAACGCCCTGCGCGGCGCGCTGGCGGTCGCCCTGCTCGCGGCCGCATCGGGCTGCGTCGCTTATCGGGGCCCCCGCGGAGTCGAGGCGGCCCTCGAGGCCCAGATGGGGGTCGAGCTCCATCGGGAGTTCGGCCTCAAGCTCGGCTGGGCTTCGACGAAGTTCACGGGCGCGCTCGTGGCGCACGACGGCGACGACGACGCGCTCGCCATCAAGGACCTCACGGGGCTGGGCGTCGCGGTGTTCTCCGTGCCCCGGGGCGCGGGCCGGCGAACGAGGCTGGATCCCGACCGCCTCCACCTCGGAGGGTTCGCGACCGTCGTGAACGTCCGCGACCGCGACGGACAGGTCCTCCTCCTGGCGAAGTCGCGGCGGGGGACGATCCGAGAAATCGTCTTCCTGGCTTGCGACGACGACGAGGTCGTGGTGGCCCGTCTGCGCGGGGACCTCGACCGGCTCGTGGAGCGTGTGATGCAGGCGGCCGACGACGACGGCGTGCGGGGCGCTCGGCGGGCGGTTCCCGTCGCGGCGCGGTGAGTGACGGAGCGGATGTGGAACAACCGCGATCCAATTGTGCTAGAACATCCCCGGTGGCCCTCCCCCGACCGACGGAGGGTCGCGCCGCTCAAGGAGGCCCACGATGAGGAGATCGGCTGCAGCGCTCGGGATCGTCGTGCTCGCGTCCGCCGTCCTGGCCGTCGGACTTCTCGGGTCCGTTCCGGCCGCGGAGAAGATGGTACCCGCGGGCACCACGCCCCCCACCGCTACCATGACGAAGTCGCCCACCCCGCCGAAGGCGGCGAAGGTCGAGCCGCTGGATCTGAACAGCGCCACCAGGGAGCAGCTCATGCTCCTGCCGGGCATCGGCGACGCGTACGCCCAGAAGATCATCGACGGGCGGCCCTACAAGGCGAAGAACGACCTGACAAGGCGGAAGATCCTGCCGGAGCAGGTGTACGCGAAGATCGTGAGCCGCGTGATCGCCAAGCAGGCCGTCGCCCCGAAGAAGTAGCCTCGGCTGCGGACCGGTCCGAGCCGCCTGGCCGGCGCCCGACGAGTCGTGCCGCGGCCATCCCGCCGCACCTCCGCCGTAGGCGTGCAGGTAATGGTGCACGGCGCAGCCCAGGAAGTGGGGCTGCCCTCGCGCCGCCGCTCCGATCCGCGCGGCGAGATCGACGAGTCCCCGCTCGCCTTCCTCGTACAGCGTCTCCCCCGGAAGGAGCGAGCCGCCGCGCGGGTCCGGCGGTGACGTCTCGAGCAGCGCCTCGACGGCGCCGTACCGGACCTCGTTGGAGATGTCGTCCCAGGCGTGGCCGTGGCCGGGGCCCTCGCGGTCGGATCCGTCGACGTAGTCCATCAGGGTGACGAAGTCGACGCGATCCTGCACGTGCTGGATGAGCACCTTGTCCCCGCTCCCGTCGCCAAGCCGATAGCTCTCCTCCGCGTCGTCACGATCCAGCCAGGTGGGGAGCGTCACCGCCAGCGCGTGCCGCGGACCCGCGCCGTCGAGGCACCTGCGGACGCGGTCGAGCAGTCCCAGGTATTCCCGGGCCAGCCTCCGGTTCCGTCGGTCGTGGAGCAGCCCGCCCCGGCCCGACCGCCAGACCGGGCGGCGGCGGAGCAGGAGGTCGCGGCTCCGAGCGCCATGGGGCTCGACGTCCAGTTGCACGCCGGCGAAGCGCGCCTCGCCTCCCGCGGCGTCGAATTCGAGGATCCTCCGCACCCACGCGAGGACCGCCTCGTGATCGCACCTGCGGTGGAAGCGGAACGGCCGGATCCACGCGTCCTGGATCGCCCCGACGGGGACCGCGTAAACGTCGATCCCGCGGGCCCTCGCGTCCGCCAGGAAGGACCTCAGCGACGGCTCGCTCCATGCCCCAGGATCGGCGAGGAAGTAGAGCCGCCGGATGTCGAGCGGGCCGCTCCGGCAGAGGCCCAGCAGGCGATCCTGCGCTTCGGCGTCGGACACGCCCTCGTCGAGCCGCCCATTCGTCATCCCGACCGCCTCGTCCCAGACGTACATGCCATCGGCGGCGAGCGTCGCGCTCGCGGCGAGCCAGGGAAGGAGCGCGACGGAAAGACGGCTCAAGACGGCGCCCAGGTCTCAGAGGTCGCCGAAACAGGTCCCGACGAGGCGCGCGGCGGCGACCCACGCATGGTCCGGGGGAACGATCTTCCGCTCCCGGGCCACCTTCTCGAGCGAAACCGGCTCGCAGCGGCCCCCGCGGACCGCGACCATCACGTTGTAGACCCCTTCGGACAGCAGTTCGGCCGCCTTCGTCCCCAGCCGCGTGCACAGGAGCCGGTCGGCGGCCGTCGGCGTCCCACCGCGCTGGACGTGCCCCAGCGACGTCACGCGCGCCTCGGTCCCGGTGATCCGCTGGAGCTGCCTCGCGAGCCGGCTCGCCATCGGCTCCCGCACCATGGTCGGCGCCTCGAGGTCGCCGCCGGCGGGATCGTCGCGGACGTCGCTCGCCTCGCGGCGGGCAAGGGGCCGGCGCGCCGGCTTGGCGGGCTTCTTCCCCTTCCCGCGGGCCTTCTCGCCGCGCTCCGACTCGGCCAGCGCCTCCTGGCGGGTCCGGGCCCCTTCGGCCGCGACGATGATGGAGAATCGTTTCCCGCCCCGGCGTCGCGCCTTGAGGTGCTCGGCGACCACCTCGAGGTCGTACGGGATCTCGGGGATCAGGATCACGTCCGCACCGCCTGCGATCCCCGCGCCGAGGGCGAGCCAGCCGGCGTTGTGCCCCATGACCTCGCAGACGATCAACCGGTTGTGGCTCGTCGCGGTCGAGTGCAGGCGGTCGATCGCCTCGGTCGCGATCGCCATCGCCGTGTCGAAGCCGAACGAGACGTCGGTCTCCGCCACGTCGTTGTCGATGGTCTTGGGCAGCGTCAAGACGCTCATGCCCGCGGCCTCGTGAAGGTGCAACGCGTTCTTCTGGGTCCCGCGTCCGCCCAGGCAGACGAGAGCGTCGATCCCGAGCCGTTTCGCGTTGGCCGCGACGGTCTCGGTCATGTCCAGCACCTTGCCGCCCATCGGCATCCGGTGCGGCCGGTCCCGGCTCGTGCCGAGGAGCGTTCCGCCGAGGGTCAGGATGCCGCTCACCGACCGCGAGTCCAGCGGGCGCGTCCGGTTCTCGACGAGCCCCCTGAAGCCGTCGAAGATCCCGATCACCTCGATGCCGTAGTGGTCGAGGGCGGGCTTCGCGACGCCTCGAATCGCCGCGTTGAGGCCCGGGCAGTCTCCGCCGGAAGTGAGGATCCCGATGCAGTGGGTCCGCGGCTTCTTTCTCACGCGTCGTCTCCTTCCCGCCGCGGCCATTGTAACCGGGACGACGACGGCCCCCGAGACGACGACGGCGGGTTGTCCGCGCTCGGTCCGCGTCGGGCCGAGCGCCGGCGCCGGCGCACGAGGAGGCCGGCGAGCCCGACCGGTGCGGCGAGCGCCGACACGAGCAGTCCCGCGATCCGTGCGGGGGTCCCGATCCCGTAGGTCAGCACGACCCGGTGGCTTCCCGGCGGGACGGCCACCGCCATGAACCCTCCGTCGTCCTCGGGGCGTCCGGCGTCCCTGCCGTCCACGCTGGCCCGCCAGCCGGGGAACCCCTGCTCCAGCACGACGAGCCGCCCGCCGGACTCCGGCGCGTCGACGCGCGCGTCGATGAGGCCCGGGCGGCGCGAGACCCGCGCTGGGCCGAGCGGGTCCGGGGGACGACCGGGGGCCGAGAGCTCGGCGTAGGGACGCGCGGCGAGGCGCAGCGGCTCGCTCCTTCGCTCGTCGAACATCAGCGAGACCCCCGCCCGAGCCACGACGGATGGGTCTCTCGCGAGCCAGTAGGTCCGGTACAGGACCGGGGTGACCCATTCCGGGTAGACGTAGTACAGCGCGTCGATTCCGGTCGAGTACGCGGTGGGGGGCAGCTTCAGATCCCAGGTGCGGAAGGGCTCTTCCCCCGGCGGCACCGCCACGGGAACCGGCTTCATGGAGGTCTCGAAGTGAGCCGGGTCGCCGGCGCGGGACGCCCAGTGGACGACCCCGTCATAGGAAGGAATCCGGTCTGCGGCGCCGGTGTACGGAGCGGCGTCCCACACGACCAGCGTGGCGAGCAGGGGAAGGAGCAGCGCCCGCGGCCAACGGCCGGCCTCACGGCAAAGACGGTCCGCCCCGACCCCCAGCGCGAGCGCCGCGAGAACGGACGCCGGCGTCAGGAAGCGCCACGGGAAGTAGAGCTGTGCGAACCCGGGCGCGCCGGCGAGCGCATGAGCGGCCGGAGCGGTCGAGAGCACGAGCGCGAACAGCGCCCCGGCGGAAAGCCCCACGGTCCCCGACCGGCGGGACCCAAAGGGCGCCGCGAGACCGGCGATGAGCAGCACGGCGCCGCCGTAGAAGGGCATGGGCTCTTGTCCTGAACCGGCCCCGGCGCGGTACGACTCCGGCAGGGAGATCCGGTATCGATCCCAGAGTCGCCGCTCGAACGGGGCCAGGGGGGCGAGGCCATGCTCTCCGTAGCGGAAGTAGCGGCTGGCAGCGCTCCGCTCGCCGACGCTCGTGTGGCCTCCCTCGAGGGCGGCAGGCAGCCACCACCACGCGGTGAGGAGCCCGGCGGCCGAGAGCGCGGCGGCGAGCGCGCCGAGACGACGGCCTCGGCGCCCCCGCGGCCGCTCGCCGGTCACCTCCTCCAGCGCGAGCGCGGGAGCGAGCGAGACCGCCAGGGTGAACAGCGAAGGCAGGTGCGTCAGGACGAGCCCCGCGGCCGAGGCCGCGAGGAACGCGGCGTGCCGGAGCCGGGCTTCGCGCGCGGTCCTGATCGCTGAAGCCGCCGCGAGCGGGAGGAACAGGAACGCGTTCTCCTCTACGAGCGCCCCTCGGTAGTCGAACACCGCGAGCCTCCAGGGGGCGAACGCGCCGGCGACCGCCGCGACGAGTGATCCCCGGCGCCCGGCGCCGAGAATGCGCGCGGCGGCAAGAAAGGAGAGCGCCGAGAGGACGTGCCCCTCCAAGAGCTCCAGCTTGAATGCTCCCATCGGGGCGAATCCGCCCAGGATCCCCGGGAGCGCCAGCAGGAAGTTGAGCGGCCCGTAGAACTGGAAGAGCGGCATCCCGGCGCCGAGATACGGGATCCAGAGCGGATACCAGGCGCCCGCCGAGATCGACCGCCCGTACGCCCAGATCCCCCAGAGGTGGTCGAGATCGTGGACGCGCGGCATGCCCGCACGCGCGAGCACGTGGCCCGACGCGGCTCCGGCGGCCGCCGCCGCGACCGCCACCGCGACCCCGCGCATCCTCGAGGGAGCGTAGAGCGCCAGCACCGCCGCCGCGGTCCCACCGACGAGCACCGCGGCCGAGGGAGCCTCGTGCACCGTACCCGACGTGGTCGCCGCCGCGACACCGGCCGCCGCCAGGAGGACGGCGGCCGGAACCAGGAGGAACGGCGGCCGGGACGTTCGAGACGGCATCGTTCGTGCCTCGCGAAGACGGCATTCTAGCCTCGTCGATATGTCGAGCGAATCACTCTTCAATCGCCCGGCTTCGGTCGGGCCAAATCGCGCCCGCCGCGCTACACTGTCCGACTTCACGGAGCCGCCGATGATCGGAATCCGCCGCGAGAACAAGAACCGCTGGGAGCGCAGGGTCCCCCTGACCCCGGACCACGTCGCGGTCCTGACCCAGGGACAGCACCTCAGGGTGTTCGTGGAGCCCTCGGAGATCAGGGCGTTCCCCGAGTGGGCCTACGAGGAGGCGGGGGCGTCCGTCACCGCCGATCTTGCTCCCTGCCGCGTGATCCTCGGGGTCAAGGAGGTTCCGGTCGAGCGGCTCGAAGCCGCCAAGGTCTACGCGTACTTCGCCCACGTGGCGAAGGGCCAGAGCCACAACATGCCGATGCTCCGGCGCCTGATGGAGCTGGGCTGCACCCTGGTCGATTACGAGAAGATCGCGGACGACCGTGGGCGCAGGCTGATCTTCTTCGGCCTGCAGGCGGGGCACTCCGGCATGATCGACACGCTCTGGGCGCTCGGCCGGAGGCTGCGGCACGAGGGGATCCGCCCGAACCCGTTCGACGACATCCATCAGGCGCTGGACTACGCGACGCTGGCCGAGGCGCAGACCGCGGTCTCGGCAGCCGGCGAGAGGATCCTCTCCGAAGGGCTCCCCGAGGTCATGACCCCCTTCGTCTGCGCGTTCACCGGGTACGGGAACACCTATCGCGGGGCCGCCGAAGTCTTCGATCTCTTGCCGTTCCGCGACATCGCTCCCGCGGAGGTGCCGGAGCTCGCCGGCAACCTTCCCCGGGACCGGCACGTCGTCTACAAGGCGGTGTTCCACGAGGAGCACACCGTGGAGCCCGCATCCCCCTGGGACCGGTTCGACCTCCAGGACTACTACGCCCATCCCGAGAAGTACCGCCCCACGTTCGCGCAGTTCCTCCCGCACGTCGCGGTGCTGGTGAACTGCGTCTACTGGGAGCCGAAGTACCCGCGCCTCGTCACGCTTCAGGCTCTCCGGGAGCTTTTCGGAGCGAAGGAGCCTCCGAGGCTCAAGATCATCGGGGACATCAGCTGCGACATCAGCGGCTCGGTGGAGTGCACGGTCCGGAGCACCGACTCCGGAGATCCCGTCTTCGTTTACGACCCCGTGACCGGACGCGACACGCTCGGTATCGCGGGGCGCGGCCCCGTGGTGCTCGCCGTGGACAACCTCCCCTGCGAGCTCCCCGTGGATGCGTCCCAGCACTTCGGCGACATGCTCCTCCCCTTCGTGCCCGCGCTCGCGCGCTGCCCGTGGGACGAGCCTCTGGAGCAGCTCCCGCTGCCGCCCGAGATCCTGCGCGCCGTGATCGTCCACCGCGGGAAGCTGGCGCCCTCCTACGTCTACCTCGAACGATACCTGGCCGCCTGACCTCGGCCGGCCGGATTCACTGAGGAGGAGATTCGCGATGAAGAACGTGCTGATCCTGGGAGCGGGGCTCGTGAGCCGACCGATCGTGCGCTACCTCCTGGAGCGGACCGATCGCCGCGTCGTCGTGGCGAGCCGTACCGTCAGCAAGGCCGAGGCGCTGGTCGGAGGTCATCCGCGGGGCAAGGCCGTTTCGGTGAACGTGGACAACGCCGCGCAGGTCGAGTCGCTGATCAAGGAGGCCGAGATCGTCGTGAGCCTCGTCCCGTACACCCATCACGTCGCGGTGGCGAAGATGGCGATCAAGCACGGCGCGCACGTCGTGACCACCTCCTACGTCTCCCCCGCGATGCGCGAGCTGGACAAGCCCGCGCGCAAGGCCGGCGTCGCGCTCCTGAACGAGATCGGCCTCGATCCGGGCATCGACCACATGTCCGCGATGCAGGTGATCCACGAGATCCGGAACTCGGGCGGCACCGTCACGCACTTCTCGAGCTGCTGTGGCGGCCTTCCCGCCCTCGAGGCGAACACGAACCCCTGGGGCTACAAGTTCTCGTGGAGCCCGCGGGGGGTCATCCTCGCGGGGCGCAACGACGCGAAGTTCCTCAGGAACGGGAAGGTCGTCGAGATCCCGGGCCCGAAGCTGTTCGCCAATCGCTGGCCTTACGGCGTCGAGGGGTTGGGGCTGTTCGTGATCTACCCGAACCGCGACTCGCTCCCGTACATCGAGACCTACGGTCTCGAGGGAGTTCAGAACATGTTCCGGGGGACCATCCGGTACCCCGGATGGTGCGAGACCCTGAAGGGAATCGCCGACCTCGGCCTCCTCGATCTCGTGGAGCGCGACGTCGCGCCGGGCACGACCTACGCTTCGTTCCTCTCGGGCTTCCTGCCGAAGGCGAAGTCCGGCTCCCTCGCGGAGCGGATCGCGGAGAAGATCGGGGTGACGCCCGACGATCCGATCCTCGCCCGCCTCGAATGGGCCGGGCTCCTGTCCGACCGCCCGATCCCGGAGAAGAAGGCCTCCCCTCTCGACGTACTGGCCAACCGGCTGCTGCGGATGATGCCGTACGCCCGCGGCGAGCGGGACATGATCATCCTGCGACACGAGTTCGTGTCCTCCTGGCCCGACCGCCCGTCGGCGCGCACGGTCTGCGTCCTCGTGGACTACGGCCAGCCTCACGGCGATTCGTCCATGGCGCGGACCGTTTCGCTCCCGGCGGCGATCGCCGTGCGGCTCATGCTCCAGAAGAAGATGGAGATCACCGGCGTGCACGTTCCCGTCACGCCGGAGATCTACGAGCCGGTCATGGCGGAGCTGGGGGCGGTGGGCATCCAGTTCAAGGAGACGAGCCACCTCCTTCTGCCCGGTCCGTTCGACGCCGCGAGGAGATAGATCGGACGCCGCGGGATTCGGGCGAGCGCCGGAGACCGGCGGCGCTAGACTGATCGCGGCATGTTCCCGATCCGCGACGACGTTCCGAGCCGCCACGCGCCGGTGATGACCGTGCTGCTCATCGGCGCGAACACCGCCGCGTTCTTGTTCGCGGCGACCCTCCCGCGGGACCAGGTCCGTGAGCTGTTCTATCTGATGGGGATCGTCCCCGCGCGGTTCGCGCACCCGACGTGGGCCGCGCGCGTCGGCTTCCCGCTGCACGACTACTGGCCGTTCTTCACCAGCATGTTCCTCCACGGGGGCTGGCTCCACCTCATCGGGAACATGTGGACGCTCTCTATCTTCGGGGACAACGTCGAGGACCGGATGGGGCCGTTCCGCTTCCTCGGGTTCTACCTCCTCTGCGGGATCGCGGCGGGAATCACCCACCTCCTGACGAACCCGAGCTCGACGGTTCCGACCGTGGGGGCGTCGGGGGCGATCGCGGGGGTCATGGGGGCCTACTTCATCCTGTATCCGCGGGCCCGAATCCTGATGCTGTTCCCCCTGTTCGTCTTCCCGCTCTTCTTCGAGATCCCGGCGTTCCTCTTCCTGGCGTACTGGTTCGTCGCGCAGGTCCTCTCGGGCAGCCTCGCCCTCGCCGGCCCCACCGAGGTCGGCGGCGTGGCCTGGTGGGCCCATGGGGGCGGCTTCCTCGCCGGCGCCGTGCTGTTCGGTGTGTTCCTCCGGCCGCGACGCGGCGCCGTCGTCCCGCCGATCTGAGCGTCGGGATCGGCAGGGCCGACGACCGATCTACGGGCAGGACGATCCCTGCCAGGTCCCCTGGCTCCCGTCGAAAGCGTAAGTCCCGGTGGCTGCGGAGCCGTCGATCGTCCCGGTCGCGATCGTCTGGCCATGGGACGTCACGGTCACGCTCGTGCCGCTCATCACGGTGCCCGAGAGCAGGAGCGGCGTGTTCTGGCCGTCGAGGGTGACCCCGGCCAGCGTGCTCCCCTCGACGACGAGATCGAAGGCCCCGGTCGCGCCGTCGGGAGCCCCGTTCTGAAGCTCGGTCCAGGTGCCGCACAGCACCCTCGCGACGCTCGAGCCGGAATCCGGCAGCACGACGAACTCCCAGTTCTTCCCCGCGCCGCTGGCCGTGCCTTCGATGTCACCGCCGGACAGCATCCCGGCGAGGTTGAAGGTTCCGCACGCTCCGCTCCCCTGAAGCGCAAGGCTCGACCCGTCGAAGGTGCCCGCCAGCGACACCGTGCAGCCGGAGAGCGTGAGCGTTCCGGTCGCGGACTCGGTCGCGGCCGCCAGCACCTTCATCGACGAGGAAGTCGCCCCGTAACCGCCCCCCCCGCCGCCGCTGGTGACGTTCACCCTGAGCGCACCGCCCGCTCCCGCGGGTCCCGAGATGGTCCCGAGGTAACTCGCAGTGGCGCCGCCGCCGCCCCCCCCACCGCCGTAGCCACCTCCGCAACCGACCGTCGCGACCGCCAGGCCGGCGACGGCCAGCACGGCGGCCCCGTAGATGCTCTTGCGCCGTAGGTTCACAGATTCCATGGCTCCGTCTCCTCGCGAAAGACCGCCCGCAAACCCTCCCGCCTCGCGGACCGTTCCGCAGGAGAGCTGCCGGCGTGTTCTTTGATGAGAGTCCTCAGGGCGGTCGGATGGTCCATGATGGTTGCCCCGGTGTAGAATCCCCGCCCCATTCGCTGACCCCCTTCGCCGAAGGGAGACCTCATGACGCCCGACGCCGCCGTCCCGACGACCGCCGCCCACCCGATCCTGGCCCTCGCCGAGAGCGAAGGCCGGTCGATCCTGCTGGAGCACGAGGTGTACGTCCTGCTGGGAGCGGCGGGGATCGCCGTCCCCGCCCACCGCCGGGTCGCCGGCCCGGACGGCGTGGACGCCGACCTGTGCGCTGCGCTGGAATCGGCGGAAGCGGTGGTCAAGGTCGTCTCGCCGCAGATCCTCCACAAGAGCGATGCCGGCGGCGTCCTCGTGGTCCGCAACGAGCCGGCGGCGGTACGCGACGCGGTGGCTTCCGTGCTCTCCGCCTCGACGACGGCGGCGCCTGCGGCCGACGTGCGTGGCGCGCTCGTGGCGCGGAAGATCCCGTTCCGCGCGGGGCTCGGCCGCGAGATCCTCGCGGGGTTTCGCCACGACCGGGCGTTCGGGCCGGTGGTCTTCGCCGGGGTCGGCGGCCTGGATACCGAATACCTCCTGCGCTCCCTCGCCGCGGGGACGGCGAGCGGCATGCGGTCCACGCTGGATCTCGACCTCGACGAGGCGCTCCGCATGGTCCGGGGGACCGTCGTCCACGCGGCGCTCTGCGGAGGGCTCAGGAGCGCGAAGCGCGGGGCCGTTGCCGAGACGGCTCTCGCGCGGCTCGTGCTCTCCCTCGGAGCGCTCGCGGACATCCTCGGCGGATTCGATCCTCCCGGCGGCCTCGGCCTCACCGAGCTCGAGGTCAACCCGTTCGTCGCCTCGGACGAAGACGGGCGGCTCGTCGCGCTCGACGGCCTCGCGCGGCTCCACCGCCCGGCCCCGCTACCCGCACCGCGCCCCGTCTCGAACCTGCGCAAGCTCCTGACCCCGGGGAGCGCGGTGGTGATCGGCGCTTCGGCGGATTCCGTCAATCCGGGCAGGATCATCCTCCGGAATCTGGTGGAGGGGGGCGGCGTGCCTCAGGACCGGATCTGGCCC
Source organism: Terriglobia bacterium (assembly GCA_020073205.1). Taxonomy (NCBI): domain Bacteria; kingdom Pseudomonadati; phylum Acidobacteriota; class Terriglobia; species Terriglobia bacterium. The sequence goes on along the minus strand of JAIQFR010000073.1, from coordinate 8,449 downwards.
ATCCACCCGCACGCCGAGACGATCGAAGGCTGCCGCGCCTACTCGTCTCCCGCTTCATTGCCTGCGATCCCCGACATGGCCGTGGTGTCGGTCCCGGCGGACAAGGGGGCCGACCGGATCGTCGTGGACCTCGTGGACAACCACCGCGCGCACACGGTCACGCTCATCTCCGGCGGCTTCGCCGAGACGGAAGGGGGGAAGGACGCCGAGGCGCGGATGCGCGACGCCGTGGAACGATCGCACCTCAGGCCCGACGGCGGCGTCCTCGTGAACGGAGGAAACTGCCTCGGGATCATCTCGGTGCCGGGAGGGTACAACACGTTCTTCATCCCGCCCCACAAGCTTCCGATCCACGACGCGCCGGGGACGAACGTCGCGTGCATCAGCCAGTCCGGCGCCCACCTCGTGACCCAGATGTCGAACCTCGACCGCACGATTCGCGCGCGGTACCTGATCTCGTTCGGCAATCAGATCGACGTCACCGTGTCCGACTACCTCGAGTATCTCGAGGGCGATCCGGCGATCCAGGTCTTCGTGGTCTATCTCGAGGGGTTCCGGCGCGGGGACGGGCTGCGATTCCTCGCCGTCGCGCGGCGGATCGTTGCCGGCGGGCGGAAGGTCCTGCTCTACAAGGGAGGACGCACCCGAGAGGGGCAGGCGGCGGCCGCTTCGCACACCGCTTCGGTGGTGGGCGACTACGACGTTTGCCGCGAGATCGTCCGCTCGGCGGGGGTCGACGAGTGCCCGACGCTCGACCTCTTCGACGACTACACGATGACGTTCTCGTTCCTGGCGGGGCGGAAGCGCCGGGGGAAGCGCGTCGCGGTGATGTCCAACGCGGGATTCGAGTGCACGGCGGCCGCGGACAAGCTCTACGGAATGACCCTCGCCCGCTTCTCGCCGGAGACCGAACGACGCCTCCGCGGCCTCCTACCGGGGATCGTGGATGTCCACAACCCGATCGACGCCACGCCGGTGTGCCGGACGGAGCCGTACGTCGGTTGCGTCGAGGCGATCGCCGAGGACCCCTATGTTGACGCCCTGGTGGTGGCCGGGGTGCCGAACACGCCGGCGCTCGAAGACCTCGCCGCAGGCGAAGGGCACGGCGAGGACATCTCGCGTCCCCGGAGCCTTCCGTCGCGCCTCATCGAGGTGTTCCTCAGGTCGCCCAAGCCGATGACGTTCTCGGTGGATGCGGGTACGCTCTACGAACCGTTCGTCGCGATGATGAGAAGCGCGGGCCTCCCCTGTTTCCGGAAGGTCGACCGTGCGACGCGCGCCCTCGCCGCCTTCCTGGGCACGATCTAGGAGCCTGCGCTTCGGGCGCGGACGAAACGGGACGTCTTCGCTCGAAGGCGCCCCGGCGGGTCGTTCCGTGTCCCTCGGCCGGATCAGAAGCCGCCGCGGTACCCCCCGCGGTCGCCGCCACCGGCGCCCCTGCGGGCGCCGCCTCCCATCCCGCCGCCGGCACCGCCACCCACGCGTTCGCGCGCCTCGTTCACGGTCAGGGGCCGTCCTCCGAACTGGAAGCCGTTCAGCTCCCGGATGGCGCCGTCCGCGTCCTCCTGGCTGCCCATCTCGACGAAGCCGAAGCCTCGCGGACGTCCGGTCTCCCGATCCGTGACCAGCCGGACCTCGTTCACCGTCCGGCCGTTCTGCGCGAAGACGTCCCGGATCTGCTCCTCTCCGACGCTGAAGGGTAGGTTGCCGACGTACAGTCTCGTTCCCATGCTCTTGAACTCCTGTCGCTCCCTCGCCGGGGAGCTCCAACCCGGGTCCTGACCCCCGCCCCGATCCGACGGGTCCGGGTACCGTGCCTCGGCACGTCTCGGGCTTCGGCACGCCAAACTTCGTTTCTGCACGAGAGATTGCGGCCAGAACCTGGCGCTAACCTAGCTGGCGTGCCGTCCGGTGTCAAGCAACTCCACCGACGGCGAGTTGTGTGCCGGGAACCCCGAGGAGAGCCCGGTGACACGCGGTGGTGCGGGACGCCGGGAGCGCGCTATGATCCGTCGGTCATGGTCAACTTTCTGGGGGGGAGCGCCTTCTCGATGGCGAGGGACATCGCCGAGGGGTACCACCTCGTCACGGAGCGCACGTTCAAGACCATGTCCCGCGGCGAGGTGGAGCAGCTCGCGCTCGAGCTCGACCGCTGTCTACGAGAGATCCGGGGGGAGCAGCCCCCTCTGGACGACCTCGACCTCATCAAGAGCCGCAACCGCAGGATTCAACGCTTGAATCAGGCGTTCATGATCCTGCGGAGCTACCAGCAGAAGAGCCGCAAGGGGCCGTGAGCGCCGGGACGGCGGCTTCGCGGATCGAGAGCGCCGGACTCCACGGCGATCGCGGGGGAGTCGCGGTCCCGTGAAGGAGATCTTCGAAGCCGTCCGCGAGGCCAGCTCTCCCGAGTCGTGGTCGCGCGGCGTCGAGCTCGCGCGTGCGGGGGCCGTCCACCGCGAGCCTTCAGGAGAAGGCACGGTCCTCATCCGCGTGGTGACCCGCGGCGGAATCTACTGCCCGGCCGTCACGCTCTACCTCGAGGACGCCGACTGGGAGTGCTCGTGCGGAGCGCGGTCTCTGGCCTGCGCGCACGCGGCGGCCGCGGTGATCGCGCTCCGCCACGCCGGGGAGGAAGGGCTCGACGTCCCGGCGGCCGGCACGCGGGCGGGACGATTGAGCTACCGCTTCACGGGAACCGCCGGGGGGCTCGTGCTCGACCGGTTCATCGTCGTCGGGGACGAGGCCCACCCGCTGGAGGCGAGCCTGGCCTCGATCGCCGCCGGCCGCGCCGGAGGCCCGCGGTTCGCCGCCTCCCAGGCCGACCTAAGGGTGGAGATGGCGCTCGGCACCCACCACCGGGGTCCTGTGCCGAGATCGATCGTCGCGCGCCTGCTGGATGCGCTCTCGGGTTGCGCGGAGGTTCTCTGCGACGGCGAGCCCGTCCGCACCTCCGCCTCGCCGGTAGTTCCCGTCGCGACCCTCGACGAGCAGGGTGACGGCTTTAGGCTCTCCGTCGGTCGCGATCCGTCGGTCGCGGCGGTGTTCGCGAACGGGATCGCGCTGGCAGCCGGCGTGCTCCGACCCGTGGACGAGGCCCGCCTGACGGCACGCGAGCTCCACGAGCTGCCGCGGGGCAAGCAATTCGGCCCCGGCGACGTGGCCGAGCTGGTCACGGAGGTCCTCCCCTCTCTGAGGAAACGGGTCCCCGTCGAGATCCGGACCGACCGGCTGCCCCAGGGGACCGCGATGCCACCTCGAATCGCGTTCGATCTCACGCGGGAGGAACGGTCGCTTTCGGTGCTCGCGCTCCTCGTGTACGGCGATCCGCCGTGCGCACGCGTGGACGGGGGACGCCTCGTCCATCTCGGAGGCGCGGTGCCGATCCGGAACGAAGGGCAGGAGAAGAGGCTGCTCGCGACGCTCGGACGCGAGCTCGACCTCGCCCCGGGCGTCCGCGCACGGTTCGACGGCGAGGCGGCGGTGGCGTTCGCCGAGCGGCTCGCGGCGTGGGGCCCGGCGCCCAAGCGTCGCGAGCTCGAGTACTTCCGCCGCACGCCGCCTCTCGTCCCTCGGATCGGGACCGAAAGCGGGCGGGTCGACGTCGCGTTCGAGGTTCCCGGAGGAACCGGGCGGGCCGAAGCGGGTGCGGTGCTCCGCGCCTGGCGCGAGGGGGCGTCCCTCGTTCCGCTCGACGGCGGGGGGTTCTCGCCGCTTCCCCTCGACTGGCTCGCGAGATACGGGGAGAGGATCGCGGACCTCCTCGCCGCGCGGGACCCTCAAGGCGGGACTCCGCGATGCGCGCTCCCCGATCTCGCGCGGCTGTGCGACGACCTCGGCCAGCCACGACCTCCCGACTTCAAGCCGCTGTCCGCGCTCCTGGCCGGCTTCGCCGGCATCCCGGAATCGCCGCTCCCGCGCGACCTGACCGCCACGCTCCGCGCCTACCAGCGGCGCGGCATCGACTGGCTCGCGTTCCTGCGCGGCGCCGGCCTGGGCGCGCTCCTGGCCGACGACATGGGTCTCGGGAAGACGCTGCAAGCGCTGTGCGCGCTCGAGGGGAGGACGCTCGTCGTGGCGCCCACGAGCGTCCTCCACAATTGGGAGGAGGAGATCCGACGATTCCGTCCGGGCCTCAGCTCCGGCGTCTACCACGGCGAGCGACGAACCCTCGCGGCGCCGGCCGACGTCACCCTCACCACGTACGCGATCCTGCGACTCGACGCCGAGGCGCTCTCCCGAGAGGCGTGGGACACCGTGATTCTCGACGAGGCGCAGGCGATCAAGAACCCCGACAGCCTGGTGGCTCGGGCCGCGTTCGCATTGACCGCGCGATTCCGCATCGCGCTCACCGGCACCCCGGTCGAGAACCGGCTCGACGAGCTGTGGAGCCAGATCCACTTCCTGAACCGCGGCCTCCTGGGCGGGCGCGACGACTTCGAGGCACGCTACGCGCGCCCCGTGGCGGCGGGCGCGCCCGGGGCGGCGGCGCGGCTCAGGGAGCGGATCCGGCCGTTCGTGCTGCGGCGGCTCAAGCAGGAGGTGGCGCCGGAGCTTCCGCCGCGGAGCGAGGCGGAGCTGCGCTGTCAGCTGTCCCCGCACGAGCGCGAGGTCTACGACACGGTCCGTGCCGCGACGCTCCCCGAGGTCGTGGAGCGGCTGCACGCGGGCGGAGGCGTGCTCCAGGCGCTCGAAGCCCTCCTCCGGCTGCGGCAGGCGGCCTGCCATTCCGGTCTGATCCCGGGGCGCGAGGCGGAGACTTCGTCCAAGGTCGCCCTCCTGCTCGAAGCGCTCGACGAGGTCGTCGCGGAGGGACACAAGGCGCTGGTGTTCTCCCAATGGACATCGCTCCTCGACCGGGTCGAGCCGCACCTAGGGGAGGCGGGGATCGCGTTCGTGCGGCTCGACGGGTCGACGCGCGACCGCGCGGAGGTGGTCGCGCGTTTCCAGGACGACGCCGGGCCTCCCGTGATGCTCGTGTCGCTCAAGGCGGGAGGGACCGGGCTCAATCTCACCGCGGCCGACCACGTCTTCCTTCTCGATCCCTGGTGGAATCCCGCGGTCGAGGACCAGGCGGCGGACCGAGCTCACAGGATCGGCCAGGAGCGGCCGGTCATGGTCTACCGACTCATCGCCGAGGACACGGTCGAGGAGCGGATCCAGGGGCTGAAGGGGCGGAAGCGAGCGCTGGCCGACGCCGCCCTCGGCGAAGCCGACCGTGCGGCCGGCCTCACGCGCGAGGACCTGTTGGCGCTCCTCGAGTGACGCCCCGGCGGCGTATGCTTGGGGTCCCGTTCCCCTTGCGCAGGGAGAGGTTACGACGTGTCCCAAGAGCCGTCCCCACTGGAGTGGATCGATTCCCCGCAAGCCTACCTCAACCGCGAGCTGAGCTGGCTCTCCTTCGCCCGCCGCGTCCTCGCCCTCGTGGAGGACCGCGACATCCCGCTCCTCGAGCGCGTCAAGTTCGCCGGCATCATGGGCATGCTCCACGACGAGTTCTTCATGAAGCGGATGAGCGGGCTGAAGCGCCAGATCCAGAGGGGCTCGAAGAAGGCGTCGCTCGACGGTCTTTCGCCCCATCAGGAGTTCGCCGCCTGCCGGGAGGAGCTGCTTCGCCAGGCGGAGAAACTCGGCCGGGCCGTCCGCGAGGAGATCCTCCCCGGCCTCGCGGAGCACCGGCTTCCGATCCTCCCGTACGACGGACTCGAAGGGGGGCAGAAGGTTTTCCTCCGCGAGTACTTCCGCCTCTCCGTCCAACCGATCCTCACCCCGCTGGCGGTGGACGCGGAGCACCCGTTCCCGTTCATCAGCAACGTCGGGCTGAACCTGGCGGTGCTGCTCCCGGACGACGGCGATCGCGAGCGGTTCGTCCGGATCAAGATGCCCGGCAACCGGCCCCGGTGGGTGCCGCTCCCCGGCGGCGCGGGGTTCACCCCGCTCGAGCAGGTGATTGCCGCGAATCTCGACCTGATGTTCCCGTCCACACCGCCGAGGCGTATCCACGTCTTTAGGGTCACGAGGGGTGCCGAGGGAGACCGGCAGCGATCCCTGGACCTCGAGGACGAGGAGGAGCTTCGCGAGCCCGGGAGCATCGTCCGCCTGGTGTCCGACGAGCTGAAGGCCCGGCGATTCGCCGGGGTCGTCCGGCTCGAGCTGGATGCCGAGATGCCGCGGAAGATCGTCGGGTGGCTCTCGGCCCAGCTCAAGATCGAGCGGGACGACGTGTACCCGACGGAGGCGTTCCTCGGCATGTCCGACCTCCTGAGGCTCGATGCCCCGGGACACGACGAGCTGCGATTCCCGCGACACGTGCCGGTCACGCACCCGCGCCTCCGCGGGCTCGACCCGCATTCGAGTGGCGCGATCTTCGAGGAGATCGCGCGGGGCGACATCCTGCTCCACCACCCCTACGACGACTTCGACACCGCGGTCCTGCGATTCCTCGAGTCCGCCGCGGCCGACCCCGACGTACTGGCGATCAAGCTGACCATCTACCGGACGAACGCCGACTCCCCGATCGTCCGCGCGCTGGCCGACGCGGCGCGGCGCGGAAAACAGGTGGCGGTGCTGGTGGAGATCACCGCGCGTTTCGACGAGGCGCCCAACATCGCCTGGGGGCAGTACCTCGAGAACGAGGGGGTCCACGTCTCCTACGGGGTCGAGCGGCTCAAGACCCACGTCAAGCTCGCGCTCGTCGTGCGGGAGGAGGCGGGGCGCATCCGCCGCTACGTCCACGTCGGGAGCGGCAACTACCACACCGGGACCGCGAGGATCTACGAGGACGTCGGGATCCTGACGTGCGATCCTCTGGTCTGCGAGGACGCCGCGGCGGTCTACAACGAGCTGACGGGAGCGATCCCGCCCGCAGGGTACCGCAAGCTCCTGCTCGCGCCGGCCGCGATGCGCAGGCGGTTCGTCGAGCTGATCCGGCGCGAGGCCGAGAACGCGGCCGCCGGGAAGCCCTCGGGGATCCACGCGAAGATGAACCAGCTCCAGGATCCGGAGATCATCCGGGAGCTCTACCGGGCGGGTCTCGCCGGAGTGCCGATCAAGCTCAACGTGCGCGGCCTCTGCTGCCTCAGACCGGGCGTCCCCGGCCTGTCGTTCGGCACTCGCGTTTTCGGGGTGGTCGGCCGATTCCTCGAGCACAGCCGGATCTACCGGTTCGAGAACGACGGCGCGCCCGAGTTCTTCATCGGCTCGGCGGACTGGATGAAGCGGAACCTCGACAACCGGGTCGAGACGGTCCTGCCCGTCGAGGACGACGCGGTGAAGCGCGAGCTGGACGCGATCCTCGAGGTCTACGAGCAGGACAACGCCTCGGCCTGGGACTGCGGCCCCGACGGGCTCTACCTCCGGCGGACCCCCCGGGACGGTGAGGAGCGGCGCGCCGCGCAGGAGGCGTTCATCTCGCGGGCCCGCGGGCGCTGACGATCACGGACAGGCCGAGGAGGCGGACCCGATGCCGGCGTCCCGAGCGGCGGCTCCGCTGACCCCTCCGTCGCCGAAGGTGCCCCGGCAGCTGCCCCGGGTCCCTCGCACCAGGTACCACGAGCCTCCGCCCGGCGAAGGGTCCGGCTCGTCGACCTCGAGCGACGTCGCGGTGAGGCCGCCGCCGAGGCAGCCGGACATCGAGGCCGCGTAATTGCCGCCGCTCGAGATCAGCGCCGCGAGACCGCCCTCGACGACTTCGTATCGGTCGGCGTTCGCCGAAGCGGTCCACGAGAGCGAGATTCCGGAGGGCCACCGATCGACCGTGAGCACGGGAGCGCCGACGAGGGGACAGGTCCCGCACGCGTCGAACTTGAACGCGCCGATCCGTGTCTGCCAGGAGTACGGGCTGTCGGCGGAGTAATACTCCTGCGTGTACCAGAACGTGCAGTCGTCGCTCGGGTCGATGTTCATCGAGCTGTAATCGCCCCAGCGCGACAGGTTGTTGCCGGTCTGCGAGCCGGTGCCCGCGATGAGGGTGGCTTCGCCCTGGCCCATCGTCCCGAGGGCGTCGGTCGTGAGCCGGCCGGTGTAGCGAATGCTCGGGTTGATCGTCGAGCTCGAGGTCGTGTAGCCCATCGCGATGTTGCCGACCTGGTCGAACGCCATGCTGCTCATCCAGCGGAACGACGCGTCGGGCGCGAACGTGCCCTGCTGGAAGATCGTGGGGGTGGCGCAGTTCGTGGCGGTGCAGGCACCGTTGAGGCGCAGCTCGTAGAACCGAACGCCGCCGCCGGTGCCGGCGGTGACCGCGTGCGAGATGAGCAGCGCTTCGTGATCTCCGAAATTCCGGTAGACGAGGCGGTTCATCGCGCGATCGGCGAAAAAAATGTCCCGACAATTGATGCTAGGATACCCAGTGCAGCGACCATCATTGGTAGTAGTACGAGATTTAATGTTTCCACTCCTTTGAACATCGCTATACCAACAACACCAACGGCCATCGGGGCGATGATTGACC
>JAIQFR010000072.1 GCA_020073205.1 Terriglobia bacterium | reverse complement strand
AGCGGGTCGACCCCGCGGAGGTTGAAGTCATGGCGAAGAAGAAGACGACCGAAAAGAAGGCGAAGCCCCCGAAGGCGGAGAGGGCGCCGAAGGATTCGGAGGCGACGCGCGTGTTCGCGATCCGCGTCACCGACGAGGAGCTCGCGGCGATCCACCAGGCCGCGGGCCCTCGCAACGCGACGCGATTCATGCGGCAGGTGGCCGCCGCGTTCGCGGCGGAGAACAAGGACGCCTTCGAGGCTGTCCTGAAGGAGGCCAAGGAAGCCCGCTCGTAGATCACCACCACCTTGAACGACGGCCCGCGGGTCACGAGGCTCGCGGGCCGTTTCTTTTGACGCGGAACATGCCGCTGTGCGTCCGTTCACGTGCATTGTCCCTGGGTCTGAACTACCGATTTGAGTGTAGCGCCCGTCAGCGGCCCCACAAGCAAAAACGAACCACCTTCTTCATCTATTCCGAACACGCTTTCTATCGTGATAAGTTGTTTCTATGAAAACGACTGGTGCTCCACGCCGACGCCTGCGCCCGCCCCGTTGCTATTCCGAGCAGAAGACGAAAGTGACTGCCTACACCAATCCGACGGACCGCCCGGTTACATCGATTCGACTCGAAGACATCAGCAGGGAAGGCGCGTGGATAAGTTTCGTGCCTCCAGGGGAATCGAATCAGGTGTCGCTCCGACTTCGCCGAAACACCACCGCGTACGAAGCCATACGGGAGTGGTTCTTCCGGAGGTTTGCGAACGAAGGACCGAGCGACCGGAAATTCGATCTCAACGAAGTCGCTCGACTTTGGAACTTCGGCCCCGCGCCGAATATCGAGCGGACGGACTCTCCATCGCTCCACCTTGAGGGCCTTCGATCCGTCGAATGGGGCCACTACCTCGGGCTTGCGATCGAGACATGGGCGGCCTCGGGGCAGAGAGGCCTTTACCCGCACTACGTGCTGACCTGCCTCGATCCCGACAGCCGGCTTCCTTTCTTCTCTTCGCTAGGGCCGGATCCGATTCCCCCGGAGAACCGTTGGCTTTATGTCGGAATCGACGTCGCGCGGCCGCTCGAAATCCAATTTCGCGAGGCACTTGAACGTTGCCGGCGCATACAGGAGTACGCATTCATGCTGGTGGACGCGGCCCCGCCGCGTCCCGGGCGACGCGAGACCCTGCGAGACGTGTACATTTACACGTTACGGCGATCCGCGATGATGACGGTGCCTCAGATCGCCAAGGCGGTTTTCGAGAAAGAGAAGCAGCCTTCCGCTCAAAGGAAGGTCAAGGACGTTATTCGGCGCGTCGAGAATGCCCTCAAGACTCCGGGATTGGAATGGACCCCCCCGAAGCCGGAACGGACCCCCTTTCACCCCCGACGAACTAAGCCCACCCCTTAATTACACCTGTCGCGTCACTCCCGTCGCCTTTACCTTCGCAGCGAGAAGAGAACTGCGGAGGTACCCATGAGCGACCAGTTTCTTCACGCCCGGGAAGTCGCGACCCTTCTGAACATCAAGATCTCCACCGTCTACGCGCTGTGCCGACGCGGAGAACTCGTACACATCCGGCTTGGCGAAGGTCGGCGTCGACCACTGATTCGCTTCCGTCGAGAGGATCTCGATCAGTTCCTGCAGGATCGGACCATCGGCGCGCTGCCGGCGACGAAGTAGGAGCAATGATGGCTGGCCGTCTGGTCGAACACGTTCTAGAACGGCTTGTCGGAGTGAAGCCGCACGCCGGTGGTTGGACGGCGCACTGCCCCGTACATGATGACCACTGCAACAGCCTGTCTATTGGCGAGGGCAGCGATGGTCGGGTCTTGCTCAAGTGCTTCGCTGGCTGCGCGGTCGACGCGATCGTGCGCGCGATGGCCATGGAGGTCAAAGACCTGTTCCCGGCGTCGACCACGTCCAGTCGAGTTGAGGCTCCTTCCCAGCCCATCACGGTTGCGGACCTGGCCGAGAACAAGGCCATCCCCTTGGACTTCCTGCGGAGCCTCGGCCTCGAGGATCGCCACGACGGCGTCGTCATCCCGTACCGCCTCGAAGATGGGTCCTCCGCCACCAGACGCCGCCTCCGAATCGCGCTGACTGCGAAAGAGGGGTCCCTGTGGTTGTTTGGGAAGGGCAAGCCTGTTCCCTACGGCCTCGACCGCCTGACCGAAGCCAGGGCGGCCGGTTACCTCGTCCTCGTGGAAGGCGAGTCCGATTCCTGGACCCTCTGGTATCACGGTTTCCCCGCGCTCGGCATTCCCGGGGCCGACATGACCGCGAAGGTCGAAGCGTCCCACCTCGCTGGGATCGAGCGCCTCTTCGTAATCAGGGAGCCGGGAAAGAGCGGAGACACCTTCACGCGCGGGATCGCGAGGCGCCTGCGCGAGCTCAACTGGAACGGCCAGGCGCTCGTCGTCGTGTGCGGTGCTGCCAAGGATCCGAACGACCTGCACCGAGCCGACGACGCAGGATTCAAAGCGGCGTTCCAAGCCGTCCTCGACGCCGCTGTCCCGCTGCCGCCGGTTGGAGATCAGGATGAAGCCCCCGAACAGCCGGTCGAAGATGTTGACAGCCTGCTTCGTTCGACCGGCCTTTCGATGCTCGGCCTCAATCCATCGGCGGACGTGGTCGAAAGGGTCCTGCGGAAGTTCAAGGAGAAGCTCGAGGGCGAAGACCCTCTCCGTCGCGCCTCCGTAAGAAACGCCGCGATCATCAAGCTCGAATCCCTGGGCGTGCGCTCTCCGGCGAAACTCGTGGACGCCGCGATCGGTGGCGTGGGAACCGGCAGCGACGAGGATCTACAGGGACGAGCCGTCATCCTTTCTCAGCCCACACCCTGGCCCGAGCCGGTCGACGGTTCGCAACTCTTAGATCAGATCGTTCAAGTGCTGGAGCGTTACGTGGTCCTTGCGCGGGGTGCGGCCGTCGCGATCGCGCTCTGGATCATCCACGCGTATGCCCTTGCCGCCACCTTCATCTCCCCGCTCCTGGCGCTCGTGTCGCCCCAACGACGATGCGGGAAGACGACGGCGCTCGACGTGGTCGGCGCTCTCGTCCCTCGGAAGCTCCCCGCCTCGAACATCTCCCCTGCTGCGCTCTACAGAACGGTCGAGATGGTCCAACCCACCCTGCTCGTGGATGAGGGCGACACCTTCCTCGCAAACAACGACGACCTGCGGGGGATCCTCAACGCCGGCCACACCCGCTCCACTGCCATCGTGATCCGGACCGTTGGCGACGATCACGAGCCCAGGCAGTTCTCCACGTGGTGCCCGAAGCTCATCGCGATGATCGGGAAGCTGACCGATACTCTCGAAGACCGGTCGATTGTGATCTCGATGCGCCGGCGGGCACCGGGAGAGAAGATCGAGCGGCTGCGGCGGGACCGGATCGACAGGGAATTGGAACCCCTGCGATCCAAGGCCTTTCGCTGGGCGGCAGACCACGCGAAGGACCTGGCGGACGCGGAACCGAGCGTTCCCGAAGAACTTAATGACCGTGCTCAGGACAATTGGCGTCCCCTCCTGGCCATCGCCGATGCGATTGGCGGGGAGTGGCCCAAGAAGGCTCGGGAGGCGGCCCTTGCGCTGAACGGTGGCAGCGAGGATGGAGACCCATCTGCCGCCGTGCAGCTGCTGGCCGACATTCGTCAGCTCTTCGACGAGCGTGGGGACGACCAGATCCCCTCGGACGTCATCGTGTCCGCGCTCAACAACCTCGAGGATCGCCCGTGGCCGGAGTGGAGCAAGGGCAGACCCCTCTCCAAAACAGCGATGGCGAATCTGCTCCGTCCGTTCGGAGTCCGACCCAGGACCATCCGATACGGGTCCGAAACGCCGAGGGGCTATCGGTTGGCCGACTTCACGGATGCTTTCTCCCGTTACCTCCCTTCGCAACCGCAACAGCCGCAACAAGCGCGGAACGACGGGCTTTTTGGCCACTTTTCGAACCGCAACACACCCCCCCATGTTGCGGTTGCCGAAAGTGGTGAAAAAGAGCGGAACGACGCCGTTGTTGCGGGTGTTGCGGATCGGAAAGGGGAACCTGGTGAAGAAGGGGTCCCGCCGCCCGCGTCAGGGGGTCCACCGACCCCCGATCGGGAGCACTTCGAGCTATGACCCAGGCGTTGGTGCTCGTGCGCGAACTGCGGAGGAAGGGCGTCACCCTCGCCCTCTCGGGCGACCGCATTGTCTTGGACGCTCCGTCGGGGGCCATTACACCGGAGCATCGGGAGACGCTTCGCGCTGCGAAGCTCGAGTTGGTCAGGGTCCTCGAGCAAGAGGGCCAAGTCCTGGAAATGTCGTTGCGCGAGTTCGAGCGGTGCGGCTACGCCGTCGAGGCGACGGTGCCGTGGCTCTCGGAAACCCTGTGGTTCGTCCCGCGGGTCGAGCACATCCGCGTGCTGATGGCCGACGGTGTTCGGCGCGGACGGATCTGGACGGCCCGTGAACTTACCGACCTGTTGAGCATCTCGGGAATGAACCCTCAGGACATCGCAGGCTTTGCCCGCCTCAAGGCGGCATTTGGAATCGATGTCTTCTCCGTTGAGCAGGGCTTCATCGACGTCGTCCTCGCCGAGGAGCTTAAGAGCCAGACGAATTGCTCGAGCTGCGGTCAGGGCCGATTCTGGCGCTCCATTCACGGCGCTTTGGTCTGCGGGACCTGCCATCCCCCTGCAGCGCCCGAGCTCGTCGCGGAGTGGATCGACGCCGTGGAGCCGAACCATGGGTAGCCATGTGCGTCAGGACGCCGAGATCGCGGAGGTCGCCACGCTGCTCGCCGCAGGTCTGCCCAGGTGGGAGAACAAGTGGATCCCATGCAGGGGCGTGTCGTACCGGGTGACCGAATGACCGGCTTACATTGGACGTTCGACGCGTTGGATCGGGAGATCTCCGCGGCCCCGCCGGAGCGGCTCTCCACGATCATCGCCGCGCTTTCGGCGCGGATAGCTGCGGCCTCTGCTCGCCTCCTCGCGATGCCGACAGTCGGCTCAGGAAGAACGACCGGACCCGATGAGAACCTAGACATCGCCGAAGCGGCTCGACGGCTCGGCGTCTCACGAGACTGGCTCTACCGCCACGCCAAGGGGCTCCCCTTCGCGGTCCGTGTTGGCAGGCGGCTGGTCTTCTCGGCGCGCGGGCTGGAACGTTGGAACCAGATGAGGCAAGGGCGTTGATTAAGGTGCGGAGCGGAGGTAACTGTCCTGTGGGAAACGGCCCCGCCGGGTGTAGAAGCACCCGACGGGACCTGACCCACAACGCCTTGGGGACGTATCGTGGGCTGGGCCAAGGTTATCAGCATACCTGCACGGCTCGATCAACCACGACAGCGCCTCCTCGTTTTCAACGCGGGGCAGGGGCCCCCGGGAAGGCGCTATGAGGGGCGACGGTAGGGTCTTCGAGCGCGGTCATCGCTGGTTTATCCAGTACTACTTCCGCGGCAAGCCGGTCCGCGAGCCGGGAGGCCTCGATGGCCGTGGAGCCAAGTCCGAGGCCGAGGCCCGCAAAAGACTCAAGGCACGCCTGAAGGAGATCTACGGCGACCGATTCATTGGTCCCCGAGCCGAACGAATCACCGTGGAGGAACTCCTGGACTCCTACTCGGCGCACCTGCGGCAGAAGGGTGCGAAGTCCGCTTCCCGCATCGAATGCAAGTTCAAGCCGGTCCGAGCCTTCTTCAAGTTCATGCGAGCCTCGGACGTGACGACCGAGCAGATTCGGATGTTCATCGACTCGCGACTCGAGGAGGGCAAGGCGCCGGCGACCTGCAATCGATCCGTGCAGCACATGCGGGCCGCCTTCCGGCTCGCGCACAAGGAGGAGAAGATCCTCCGGGTGCCGTACTTCCCGACGCTGCGCGAGAACAACGTGCGCACCGGGTTCTTCGAGCGGCACGAGATCGAGACCATCGTCGCCCACCTCCCGGAGACCATCGACGACATCGTGCGGTTCGGCTACTGCAGCGGCTGGAGGCGCGGGGAGATCCTCAGCCTTCGGTGGGAGGATGTCGATCGCGACGCAGGAGAAGTTCGTCTTCGCGCCGAAGCGTCGAAGACGGGCGAGGGACGCTGCCTTCCGCTGGAGATCGGGGAGCTACAGGACGTGATCGAGCGGCGGTGGGCGGCTCGCGAATACTCCCTACCCGACGGCGCGTCCGGGCTCTCTGCGGTCGTCTTCCACCGCCATGGCAACCCGGTGAAGGACTTCAAGCGCGTGTGGGCTGCGGCCTGCACCTCGGCGAAGGTGCCGGGCCGCCTCTTCCACGATCTTCGCCGTTCCGCGGTCCGCGACATGATCCGTGCGGGCGTTCCCCAGGCGGTCGCCCAGCGGATCTCCGGCCACAAGACCGCCAGCATCTTCAACCGCTACAACATCACGTCGGACACGGACAAGCGAGAGGCGCTCCGGAAGCTCGAGGCGTATCGAGCGTCTCGACCCGCACCTGCGTCCAACGTCGTCGTAATGTCGCGCCCCAGTTAGGATCTCCGTGAAGAACGAGCACAGAACGAGCACAATTTGGCCCAACGGCCCCTTCTTCAATGCGAGACCTCTCGCGCCTCCACCCGAAATCTTCCGCCATTTCGCGCTTTTCCGTGGTGCCGGAGCCGGGACTCGAACCCGGACTCCCCTGCGGGAAGGGGATTTTAAGCCAGGACTATGCGCGATGACGAGACGACGCCAGCCGAAGAGAACCAAACGGAACGCGGGTTTATGCCACTGGCTCTTGGTTCCTTTTGTACCACGTCGGCTCTGGTTCGAGCACAAAACGAGCACAACCTCTTGCGATCGCTCAGAGGGGAGACGGCTGGTCACCGTTTCGCTTCAAGAAATCGGACAGCGAACGGACGCTCAGTGGGTCGCAGAAACTGAACGTGCTGCGGCTCGCGTCTGGGGTGGATGGCGCGCGGTGGCAAAGCTCAACCGGCTGCGCTCGCCGTTACACACTGCCCTTACCCGTGGCGCCGAAGGCGAGCCGGATCTCGAGCCCACCACCATCCGCTGCTGGACGATTTCGGGCCTCGATCCTGGCGCCCATCGCTTCGGCAAGCATGCGCGCGATGGCAAGACCGATGCCTGTCCCCTTCGTCCGGCGCGTGGTCTCTCCCTCAACGCGGTAGAACGTGTCGAAGATGCGCCCGAGTTCCCCTTTGGGAACACCGGGCCCGCGGTCGCTCCACGTCCAGACGACGGAGTCACCCTCCTTCATCAACGACATCTCCAGGGTGCGCTCGGCGGCGCCGGCGGCGAACTTCAGGCTGTTGTCGAGAAACACGAGGAACACCTGCCGAACGGCATCCGGGTCGTACGCGATGGCAGGAGGGGGGTCGGTCGGCACGTTGCACGTCAACCGGAAACCCTGACGCTCGGCGAGGGCGGACAACTCCCGGCAGATGTCCTCGAAGTCCAGGGAGGGCACACGCACCTGAGACTCGACGCGATACGTCCTTTTCTCCAGACGCGCGAGCTGGAGCACGTTCTCGATGAGGCGGGACAGTCGGGCGCTCTCCCGGCTGATCTGGCCGTAGTACTCGTACCTCTTCGCGTCGTCAACGGCCATTCCCTCTTCGAGCATCTCCGCGTACATCCGGATGGATGTGAGAGGGGTTCGCAGCTCGTGTGTCACCGCGGAGACGAGATCCCGCCGCTTCTGCGACAGGCGAACCTCGCCAGCGGCAGTGCGGTAGATAGACACGAGGCCGAGCGCGAGGACAGCGCCGGCGAGGACCACCAGCATCATCAACATGTCGCGCCCGGCGAGGCGCGGATAGGATGCCGCTCGGATTCGCCAGACGAAGAGGTTGAGCGGATAACCCAAGGAACGCTCGAAGAAAGGCCGATTAGCGGCCGACGCCGCGGCTGCCGATCCGTATCGAGCCAGCTCTTCGTCTCCCAGGTTGAGCGATGCGATCGCGAACCCCGCCAAGGGTGAGCGAGGGAACGTCTGGTCCATCAACCACTCGAAGAACTTCGGCCCGTCGAGCACAAACCCCTGAAGGTAGAGCGATCGATCCAACCAGAGCTTGCGGTAGAAGACGATAAAGTGCTTTTCGACGAGCCTGGCCTGGAAGGGGTCGATCGACACCTGCCGCGCGCGCGCGCGCTGCCAGGCCCTGGAAACCGGCGGGGTTACCTCTTCGCTGGATGGCCTCTGCTTCTCGAAAACGCGCAGTTCAGCCTCTGTTGACTTCTCCCCTTGCGAGAGGATCCGATTCTCGGCTCTCTTGCGTCCCAGGGGACCGCCCGACCTCTTCTCCGAGAGCGGCTCCAGGTCAGCTACGGTCACGTCCTTCGATGACGCTCCTAGCTCGAACACCTCCGGAGGATGGAGTTTGCCGGGTGGCGTCGCGCCTTCGCGCATCCGCGCTTGAAACGAGCTCGTCAAACGAGCGAGAAGCGCTTGGAGTTCCTCACGCGTCTGACGCTCCCCAGTCGGGATGCCGGGTGACGGTTGTTGGCCCACCGGTAGGTACGGCGTGGTAACGGCCCCATCCGGATCAATCTGGAAGTAGCCGACGAGTCCTCGCGAATCGTCCCCTGGGAGGCGGGAAAGTGGCGACCGCGCCAGCGACACTCCTGACAGTCCCGATACCGAATAGAAGTAGCGAAACTCTCCAAAGGGCCGCCCCTCTTCCGCCTCAAGTAGCCAACGCTGCTGCTGCTGGACTTGATCGAACACCTGCTCGGCGTACCCGCGGGCAAGGCTCCGTTCCTCGCGGCCCAGCTGCTGAACAAAGCGCAGAACAATGAGGACGAAACCAACCACCAGGACGAGGGTGAAAACCGCGAACTGCCGGCGCAGACGTTTCATCTCACAATCCCATCCGATAACCCTCGCCGCGCACGGTCCGAATCAGTCGCGGCTCGTCCGGGTCCTTCTCGATCTTGCGACGCAGCTTGGCAATATGAATGTCGACCGTCCGGGTGTCGATATCGGGGTCGCGGTATCCCCACACCTCCCGCAATAGTTCGCCCCGACTGACGGGCCGGTCCGCGGCCCGGATGAGGCATCTCAGGATGTCGACCTCTCGGTGAGTCAGATCCACGGACCGACCGTCGACCTCGGCGGTGAAAGTCCTAGGATCCACGGTTAGCCGGTCCCAGCAGACTTTCCCCTGATCGGCGGCGAGCTTCTGGCTGCGTCGCAGCACCGCCTCGACGCGTGCCACCAACTCCCGGACGGAAAACGGCTTGACGACGTAATCATCTGCTCCGCTCTTCAGGCCGCGAATAATGTCGTCCTCATCTCCCTTGGCCGTCAGCATGATGATCGGCTGCGAACGGTCCTGGTGCCGGACCGCATCACAGATCTGAAAGCCGTCGACGGAGGGGAGCATTAGGTCGAGCACGATCAGATGGAATCCGCCGGAGAGCGCCTGCTCCAAGCCCTCTCGGCCGTCCGCGACGGCCGTTACGTCGTAGCCGTGATAGAGGAAGACATCGACGAGTCCGTTGCGGATGGGATCCTCGTCCTCGACGATCAGGATGCGAATCTTCGGAGGGGTCGCCGTAGGCCTGGACATCTCGCCTCCTTCCGCGTTTCTCCTCCCCATGATGCCTCAGAATTACTACCGGGAGCAGCTTACAGACGACATCCGCGCCAGGAACTGGTGCCTCGGCTCCCTCTGATCGAGGCCGATTCGGGTGTTCGCGGCTAGCGGGCTGTCATCCGTTTATCGCTCCCACCAATACGTCCTATCGGTCCTGTCGCGCCGGACCCCATTGTAAAAGAAATGCAAAAGGGGCGGTCGCCTTTTTTACGTGCAGCTGTCTGGTACCCAAGGTTGGTCGCGCACACATTTCTTGTCGCGAGGAGGAACCCATGAACGCGAACACGCTAAACGAATCGCACAGAGCAGTTCTCCTGACTGCTGCGGCCGTACTGGTCGTGGCGGCTGGACGAACGCAAGGAGAGCGGACATGACCAAGCGACCATTGGCGACGCTATGCGCGATGGCGGTCTTTCTCTGCGTCGCGTTGCTCTCTGGAAGTTGTTCCGGGACGGGCGAGGTCCTCGACAGCTCCGGCGGGCAGGGACACTTGCAGATCCAAATGATTGTGTCGGGGCTCGACTGGAATGTGTACGTCGATGGCGCTTACGTCGGACGGTTGACAGTGTCGGGACAGAGGATAGAGCGCGATTACCCGGAGGGATCCCACAGCTTGACCCTCCGAGACAATCCGACCGGCCGCGAATCGTACCCGTACACGTTCACCGTGGTGACGGGTGCCACGCGGATCCTCCAGCTCGGTTCGGGGGATACGCCGATCGCATGGCGCTGAATCCCTCGGAGGCGAGTTGCTCGCCTCTAAGGGGGGCAATCGGTGTGAATTCGGATTCAAGCGCGGCAACGCGGAAGGAGGAGGAAGTTCCATGCGTGCAAGATGGGAGACGCTCGTTGGACTGACCATGGTGGCGTTCGTAAGCCTCAAGGCGGGGGGGATTGCTCTCGCGAGGGGGGAGACCGGCCCCTCGCACGCGATCGGACTCGCCAGCTTCGTCGACGAAAAAGGGGGTGTCGTTTCGATCGACGACGAGTGCGTGACCGGCGACAAGTGCGATAAGAAATGGCTCGCCATGAAGTACTCTGAGCGCGACGGGCGAAGAGTCAGTGTCCTCGTCGAGCCTGGCTCCGAGGCCGCCGCCGGAGTATCCGGAATCGAAGACCTTCTCGCAAAGGCCTTGATAGAAACTCACCGCTTCCGAGTGGTTGATGACGGAGATACCGATTTCAGGATCACCGCATCGGTGCAAGCTGGCGCGATGGAAGGACGAAGCTCAGGAGGTGGGATGGCCGGGTTAGGTCACAGACTTCTTGGGGCGATCGGTGGCGGTGTGGGCAAGTCGAAGAGCACGCTTCAACTGGCGTTGCGGATCATCAACTCGCGCACACATGAAGTGGAGGCGGTCCAGACGGTGCAGGGCAGCTCGTCGGCGACTAGTTGGAATCTCGGCGGATTGGCGGCCGGGTTAGTGGGAAACCGGGTTGGCGCCGGGGCGGCTGGGATTGGCAAGTGGAAGAGCCCCTCGCAGGCGGCAGCGGCGGTGGTGTGCGCGAACAAGGCAGCTTACCTGATCGCTGTCAGACTGTCGGCCGAGTGATCCCGACCGCAGTCTTGTGGATTCGCTTGACGGTCGACGATGGCGTATGACCCGTCCTTCGGTCGTCGTACCACCGTCTATGTCAGTCCAAGCGCCATTGCCGGCGGGTGACAGCGTAAGGGAACCCGCCGGTAATGGCGGTATCGAGGCGTAAAGCCGATGGTCTTGCGGATCAGCTCTCTGCCACAGCTCCTGCGGCTGCCTCATTCAGGTAGCACCGCCAGAAGAAACACCACCGCTCTGTTCCTCGGCCGCGAACGGCGCGACCCGCGCGGTGAAAGGCGACTCATAACGTCCTTTATGATGCAGCGTCAAGCGCTCCGATTGGGTGCTCTGCATCCTAGAAACCAGCGTATATTCTGGCGGACGTCAGCCTTGTCGTCCAAGGTCCACGGTATTTTGGCACTCCCGCGGGGGGATCAGTCATGAAGCGGCCAAGGTCCGATTTGGTTTGCGTGGCGATTTGCTTTGTCATCTCGCTGCAGGGCGTTGCGGTTCGCGCAGCGGACCAGATCGAGCCGCGTGACGAACCGCAGGTCGTCCCGACGCAAGTGCTCCGGTCAACCTCCTACGCCATGTCACGAGCGACCGCTGCCGCAGGGGCGGCCCGAATGTCCTCGACGAGTTTTGTGTCCACGACCACGGCGGCAGAACTCTCACCAACGGGCGGGTCCTCGTTCTGCAACGCCGGAAGTCGGACGACCACGGGCTTCTGGTCTGTGCTGGGCCTTGGTCCAGTCCCGATCGTGCTCATGGGGAGCAGGAACATCGCCGATCCTCTGAACGTGGACCTTCGGTGGAGCGGGGCTGAGAGCACGTACCAGCTGTTTCGAGCGTACACCTCGGTGGACATCTTCAATCCCGCGAACCTGGACCGCGAGACGGGAACCTGCAATGCGACCGATGCGCTCGCGTTCCAATCGGGCGTGATTTTCTACAACGTGATCCCAAGACCCTAGAGGGGGCGGCCATGAAGCGCGTACGCAGTATTGCGGCTGTCGTCGCTCTGGCGCTGTCCATGCCAAGCCTAGTGCTGGCCCAGGCATCGACGCCACAGGCGATCAAGGTCCAAGGCTATTTGACTCAGAGCGGGACCCCGGTGAACGGAACCGTCACCATGGGGTTCGCCCTCTACGACGCGGACTTCCCGGGTGGCACGAACCTCGGTGCCCTCTTGCCCCAGAGCGTGACGGTGGCGAACGGGATCTACGAGGTAGAACTCGCGTTTCAAGCGAGCCTGTTCACGGGATCGAGCCGGTACCTTGAGATCACGGTCAACGGCGAGACCCTGACCCCTCGGATACACCTGGCGAGCACGCCGTTCGCCTACCAGGCCGAGAAGCTGGACGGCTTCGAGGGCGCGGACTTCGTCAAGAAGGCCGGGGACACGATGAGCGGGCCACTCACCGTACAAGGCACGGTCACCTCCATGAGCGGTGGCTTCCAGTTTCCGGACTCGACGGTGCAAACCACGGCCGCTACCAGGTCTAACATGGGCAATACACTTGACCAGGCGTACGACCAGGGAGGGCCCGGAGTCGGCAGGACGATCAACGCGGACTCTGGAGCGGTGGCCATCAATGGTGCTGGTGGACTCTCCGTCGCCGGCAATGTCGGGATCGGTACGCAGGTTCCAGCAACCACACTGGACGTTGCCCAAAACGGAGCTAGCACGGGTATGAGGTTATCAAACGCAGGTACTGGTGGCACGGTGGCAACTCTATACAACGGTAGCACCGGAGCCATCAACGGGATGCTGTCTTTGTATTCTGGGACGAGCGAGATCATCAGGCTATACGCTTACGGGTCGGGCAATTCTTGGATTTCCGCAGGCAACGTCGGCATCGGGACAACGGCGCCAGGCAGGCTGCTTGATATCAATGGCATAACGCGTCATAGAGATCTGGCACTCTTCGGGGCAAGCGATGAGTATGGAACTGTGACCTGGAGCACGAGCGGTTTCAATATTCTTGGAAATAGTGGCAGAGCTCTGACACTCGGCGCAAATGGAACCCCGGATAGGGTGACTGTAGCAACTAACGGCAACGTAGGGATCGGAACGACCTCGCCGACCACGAAGCTAACGGTGGCCGGCGTGATCCAGAGCACTACCGGAGGAATCAAGTTTCCCGATGGAACAACGCAGACAACCGCGACGCTGCCCCATACTTTCGCGGCCTGTGTGAATTTCTCAGGCACGAATTGCACCACGATTTTCTGCAGTTGCGGCAGCGCCACACAGATTACTCAGGTGCAGTCTGATTGTACGGTTACGTCAGACACTGGCTCATGTTCTGCATACTCCTTCAGTTGTGCCGGAGGTGGGATCGGTCACGGCACTTGTTGCGTGTGTCGGCCATAGCGCTGGCCGAAAGGATCGCGCGTGCGAGGGTAAGATGCGACAGGCTTGTGCCAGGCTTGTGTTTGTCGGAGTCGAACGTGATTCGCTATAGCCTGATTCTAAGACCGTAGGGGACAGCCATGAAGCACAAATCCGCTTGGCACTTCTTGTTGCGGTTAGGGATCGGCGTCGCGCTACCCTGCCTTCCCGCTACGATATCCGCGAACGTGACGAGTTGGACGCGATATGATTTTCGGATGCCAATCTTGCACCAGTGGACCACAATTCCTTTCGACGTCAAGATCAGCGCGGCTGGTCCGAGCATCGGCGAGGTCGAGGGGTTTGGAACTGTCGACGTTGTGGTGGGATCGACGGATCCCGACAATGAGGTTGTGCTCGAGCAACAGGACCTCGGGAGCTGCGGCGCTGAAGCCACTGGCTTGACTTATTCCAATCTTCATACTCTCAGTATTTCCAACCCACATCCTGAGCGTGGCGCGCTGGTTTCGATTAGGTTCGAGAACATCCAAGTGCCGGTTGACTACACTCGGCTATTTCTCTTTATCGGGGGTCTCTCACCTGCCTCTTCACCAATCTCTGCGATCGGAACGTACAGGGGATGGACGCAGGTAGGCAGTACCTTCGCCATCGACGACAACAGCGTCAACGACATCGCCTGGAATCCAGCAGCGCGGGAGATCACTACCAGCGGCTCCGATACCGGTTACAGCCGCGGCATCATTCTCGACCTTGGCGACCAGGCACGATTCAATTTTACGCTTGCCGTTACATTGGCACAGACACGACCGCTCCAGATCTCCCTCGGTTTCGTGGGAGAGGTGGATGCGGTCTTTTACGAAGGCTTATGGTGGAATGACCTAGACGTTCCCGTCCATCCGCTCCACATCGGCGACAGCTTCGACTACTTCAGCCGGGAGGGCGGGAGCTACGCAATCTTCAACACGGCAGCCGGTCTTCGCGTCACACGCACGCCCCCGGAGGGATGCCGGTTCAACCAGACCACTCCCGCGTCGTATCCCGAGATGTACTATTACGTCGACGCGGCAGATGGAATCGTTGGCGCCAAAGACGCCGAACCCGCCGATAGCGCTGCATATTTCTATCAGAATCTGCACGTCGAGTGCGTGCCAGCGGAACTACCACAGCCGCAGCTTTTCATCCCCGTCGATTACAGTAGCTTCAATAACACTCCAGATCCCGCGAATGACAACCATCCTCCCAGCTTTGTGGGTTCTTCCTCCAGTAATGCGGGTCACAAGGTATTGACTTTTCGAAGCGCCTTCTTTTGGGAGAACTCTGAGCCGCTTTGCAGCGAACATGGCCCCTACGCCGACATTAAGTTCGGCACAGCTGATCCAGTCGTTCTGACTAACTACCTTTTTCCGGAACTACGCGCAAACGCTTTTCTCTTTACGCAACCTGGGCTCCTGTACTCAGGATACGAGCTGCCAGGGCCAATTTGGGGCGGGTACTCGCCCATGGCCCCGTACCCCGACCCCTACGACGAGTGGATCGATGGGCCATTCGGATGTACGTACTCCAATATCCTGGTATGGGACTGGGACCAGCCGCAGGCGCCGCAGTCGGTCGCTCTATGGGTTGCTGAGGCCGACCACCCGAATGACCTGATGGCCTTGTACCCTCAGAAAATCACGCGCGACACCACGGGGGAGATACTCTTCAGGGTGGGGAGCTTTGGTTGGGTGCGACTGGAGAATACAGATGTTCCGCCCAGCGAGGTGGAACCGTCAGTGGATAACGCCGACGTTTATTGGTGGAGTGGATGGGATGGGAAGTATCCGGAGGAGGTTTATGGACCGCAGGCTCACCCGGCCCTGCAGCAGTACTGCCCGCAGGAGACTTGTCCCGGGTCCCAATTCAGGCCTTTTACAGATGCGCAATTCCTGAACTTTCTCTGGTCGGTCACGTGGCCAGGTTTGCGGGTAGGTCTGCTGGAATCTCCGCGGCCCGATGAACCTCCGATGCCTCCACCGGTGATGGTCCTTTCGGAAGGACTTGTTCCGTATAGCGTGCGCCCGTCATCGACCGCAGTGTCAGCGGGTCAGGTACTGGCAGACTGGCAGCTGAGCATTCTTAACTACTCGGATGTTTCCAGTTCCGAAGACTTCGCGATTCGACTTGGCCTTTCCATCCTGCCCATCGGTTCGCCCGGCGGACCGATGGCGGTTGCAGAACTAGGTACGCTGACAGGTCATTGGTGGTTTCAGCCCAAGGCGATCGGGAACGTAGATACTGTCGGCCAGCTGAAGGTACCATGCAATTTGCCAGCCGGCATGTACTACGTCGTGGCGGCTGGAAGTGGTCAACCGTTCTCCAGCCCCGCGCCACCAGTGAGAATTGAGGTAACACCGAGTCACCCGAGTCTCGCCTGCCCCCGGGACGCTACGGTCGAATGCACAGGCAATCAAGGAATTGGTAGGGATGATCCGCAGTTAGAAGCATTCTTCGGAGGAGCATCGGCGAGCGACTCGTGCAACGGACCATTGACGATCTCCGACAACGCCCCAGCGTTTCTTGGGCTCGGGACTACGTCGGTCACGTTCAGCGCCGAAAATCCCGATGTTGCGCCCATGTCTTGTCATGCCACCGTTAGCGTCGTCGACACGGTGGCTCCCACCATCCACTGTCCGGACAACATCCGTGTGGAGTGCACAGGCCCCGATGGGGTAGCGGCTTCCGATCCACAACTCAGTTCGTTCTTCGCCGATGTGGGTGCACATGATGTGTGCTACCCGTCGTTGCAACTGTCGAACGATGCGCCACCCGTCTTCGGACTTGGGGGACCGACGCTCGTAACTTTCACCGCGACTGATGGCTCCGGACACGTTGCGCGTTGCCAGGCATCGGTTACCGTGCAAGATACAACTCCTCCCGCCGTGTCTGCCGCCGCGAGCCCCACGGTACTGTGGCCGCCGAACCACCAGATGGTTCATGTGGAAGCGATGGTAGCTGCCACGGATATGTGCGGCCCTACCTCGGTGGTTCTATCCTCGGTCACTAGTAGTGAGCTTGCCGACGCACCCAGGAACGGCGACGGGAACACCGCGCAGGATGTCCAAGGTGCCGCGGTTGGTACCCCCGATTTCGATTTCGATCTTCGGGCGGAACGGGCGCCGTCAGGCCCTGGCCGCACCTACACAATTGTGTACACCGCCACCGACGCCGCAGGGAATAAGACCTCGGCTACGGCCTACGTTCGGGTCCCCCATGATCAGCGGAGGTGAGCCGCGATCAAGTGGGCCCAGACTAGAGGTCCTGGCAGCGAACATCAATACTGCGGATAGAGTGCGGAGTTTGGGGGCGTCCAATCGTAGTGCCCACCTTGTCCGGAGCGATCCTGGGGCATCCTAGAGCGTCGTTTTCCGGGCCGACCGGCCCTTGGAGCGCCCGACGACCGAAAGAAAGGCGCAGCGTTGCGGCCGCGCCCTGGTTGCCCTCCTTGCAGTAGTCCTCGGGCATGAGGACCGTGGTGACTGAGCGGTTGGCCGCCGTGATGATCCAGAACTTCTGGCCGACTACCGTGCGGTCCACCCGCATTGCCCGACGCCCCCGCCGGGTCACACTGCCGGCTCCCCTTGACTTCCTCCCCCACCGCTGGCCCTGTCGTTCCCGGAGGTCCCCATGCCCCACCTCGCCCCTCCGACCCTGACCGCCGCTGAGCAGAAAGCGGTCCTGCGGGCCACGGCTGCCAACCTGCGCGACCACACGATCTTCTCGATGGCGCTCGGGACCGGCCTGCGCCTGGCCGAGCTGGTTGGGCTGAACGTCGGCGACGTGTTCGCGCCCGACGGCACGCCCCGGGTCCGCGTCCGCATCCGGCCCGAGATCGCGAAGGGCGGCCGGGCGGCAGACGTGTTTCTGCCCGACCGGCTGGTCGTGAAGCTGAAGCGGTTCTGGCGGTTCAAGCGGCAGCGCGGCGAGGATCTGGCCCCCGGTGAGCCGCTCTTCTGCAACCAATCCCGTCGCCGCATCTCGAAACGTCGAGTCCAGTTCGCGTGGAGGACGTGGCAGCAGAAGGCGGGGTTCGATCGGTTGTACCCCTTCCACTGCACCCGACACTCGGCGGTCACGAACGTCTACCGGGCCACCCACGACCTGTTTCTGGCGCAAAGGTTTGCGCGCCATGTCAGCCCGCTGACAACGGTGGTGTACACGCATCCGAGCGATGAGGAGATGCACGGGAAGGTGCGGGGGCTCGCCTGCTAGAACGGCGGGCTAAACTTGGCCGGCCCGCTTCCCGGTGCCGTGGCAAAGCTGACAGGTTCCGGGTCCCCCGCATGCGCCGCAAGGAGAATACCAGTCACGTTTCCACCACTTGTGTCGCGCCATCCGCGTCCCGGTACCAGAGCACTTCACGCACTTCCCCGAGCCCTCGCAGAAGGGGAATAGCTTTGCGTCCTGCGTAGAATCCGCCCGACCCTTCCAGGCTCCCCCCAGCATGCTCACCCTTTCGCACGCTTGGGTGGGCAGCCTCGCTGGCCGCTCATCCCGTCCCGCCACTGTACGCTCGCGAGCGCAGGACGGCCACCCTCAGCTGCCGTTCGAGCCGGGCCTGTTCCTGGCGCAGAGGTTCGCGAGGCACGTCAGCCTGCCGGCGAGCATCCTGCTTGAGTAGCATCCTGGCAATGCCGATACCCCTCGACCCGCCATCGACACCGTACGCCACGCCGCAACCTGCCTGGGGGTATTATCAGACTCGCGTACGAGCGCGGCCTCCCGCGCCGCATCGATAGGGGGCGGATGATGCGCAAATCGGAGCGTTCCGGTCGAATCGAGTACCCTCACGAGGGGTTTTCGGTTACCTGGGACGAGGACGGGCTGAGCGTAGAGGTCACCGACTATCACGCCGGCGTGCTGAGACTCCCGTGGAACGCGGTGTTCAGCATCGCGAAGTGCGCCGGGCAGGAGGTCGGGCCATCACCTGTCTCCACGGAGGTGTGAGCCGCCGACTGCGCGGCTCGACCCGCCGCCGCGTTGATCCCGCCGCGACTCGGCCACGAATCGGCACGCGAATCGGCATTGCCCCCGCACCGATATCCGGCGTATACCGTACGCAGCAACCGAAGGGGGGCTGCAAATGCGTACTCTTCTGGTCCTTTGTGTGCTCGGCGTGGTGTGCGTGCTGCCGGTGGCGGCCAGCGATCCGGGGCAGCCTCTCGATTGCAGCGATTGGGTGTTGCTGGAGCCCGGTTACACATGTCAGGCGTTAGACGTCTTCGCGGACTTCACCAAGGGAAGCAACCTAGCCCTCGACAATACCGGGCGATTCCTCAGCGTTGAGGGAGGTCCCGACGTCGAGATGTACAATGATTGGTACTCGCCTATGAGCTTCCTTTCACTGCGAGTGGGTGACGTGATCGTCGCTACAGTTCAAGATCGTGTCGGTTCTGGTGGGTGTTCGGACCATATGCGTCCCACCCGGCCGTATTGCAGTACGGCATATCAGGGAGGCCCCTGTGTCGGCTATGGGCTTCACCTTGGCCGGACTGTGGTTTTCGATCCCGTGAACGGACGCGCCCTCATTCCTGTTGAAGTCTACGGATGGAGCGGGAGTCGCTGCGGATATTCCGAGTCGAAGATAATCGCGATCGGCGGATTCACCACCCTCTACGACATCCAGCAAACCTACACACCCTCCGCCGCCAGCCTCAGTTTCCACGTCCCGGTCATGCCCGAAGGCATGGCCGCCGCCGACTACTTCGACACCTACTGGGGCGACCTCGCCACCGTCGGCAACTGGTCACAGGCCCACGGGCTGCAATGCCATTACCCTGCCACCGCTCCCGCACGCGGCGACTACCTGACCGCCGTGGACACCCTTCCGTCGCCCCCACCCGGCCACGGCTACTACTACGTCACCGCGGCGACGTACCAGGGGCAGACGAGGTACGGGAGAAAGACGTGCGGCGCGAGGCTGACGGGGAGAGATCCGGGGGTGCTGCCTGCGTGCATCCAATCCAAGTTCGGTGACTAACTTATCGCAGCACGGCGGGGATGTCCCCGGTTCCGTTGAAAGATGACGAGCGGTCTCTGGCCATGTTCTACGCGACTTTCTCTTCTGCGTCCACCTTGTTGACGCCGACGGCAGCGTCGAGCGCCGCGACGAGTTGAGATATCTCACGATGACCGCGGATCCTTCGGAAACGCTTGCCGGCCTCGATGAGGCCCGTCGCAGCCCAGCGCACCACCATCGCGCCGCCCCGCCAGCGCTTCACGTTCCTCGCCACCGTTTTCACCTTACCGTTCAGGTTCTCGATCGGATTCGTGGAGCAGAGCGTCCTATACAACGCGCCAGAGACCCCGAGCCGGATGAGCGTCAGGGTCTCCTCCATCCCCTCGCGGATCGATCCGGCAGCTCCGGGATGGTCGTTGTCGAGCTGATCGGCCAGGTGGGACAGCCTCTCCCGGGCTTTCGTGACCGTCCCCGCGTCCCACGCCTTACGAACCGCGGCCCGCACCCACGAGCGACGGTGCTGGGGAAGATGCTCGGCGACGTTGCGCTGCTTGTGCACGTGGCACCGATGGACCAGGGCCCACACGCCGAAGACCATCCGGATCGCCTTCCGGATCCCCTTGCCGCCGTCGATCACGAACAGCCTTGCCCGCTCGACTCGGAGTCCGCGTTCGATCAGGCTCGTCAGCAAGCTTCGGCAGACTCCCTCGCTCTCCGTCGTCCCCTCGACGACCCCCAGGACGTGCTTGTGACCCTCGGCGTCGATGCCCAGCGCGATCACCAGGACGTGCTCGCCGAAGGCCGTCCCGTCGAGGAGGATCACCGGAAGATCCAGATCATCGAGGGGACGAGACAAGAACTCCTCTACCCGGCGCCGGCTCATGGCGATGAAGCGACGAGACACGCTCGAAGAACTGGTCATTCCGGCCTGCAGCCCCTCGGGGATGGCCTCGAGGCTGGCGCCGTACTTCCGAGTGCTCACGCCCGCGAGGATCTGCTCCAGGGCGCGCTCGTGGAGGGGGTCCGCTTCGGCGAAGTGACGCCACGACGGCAGCTCGATCTCCCGGCCGTTGACGGCCCGGACCCGCGGCCTCGGGACCTTCACCGTGCGTCCCCCGAGTACCAGCCGGCCTTCGTCGTACCCGTGCCGGTAGGCCTGCCGGTCAGGCTGCCAGCGCCGCAGCGGCCCGCACAGCGTCTCTCGATCCTCCTCGAGCATCTGCATCACGCCTTCGAACCCACGGACCAGGACAACCTCCAGCAGCCGCGCCCGGGGGCTGAGAGAGCCCCACGGAGGGGCGAATCCGCTCGTGGAGGCCGACCTCCCAGGGGCAGATGTGGCTTCCGCGAACGTCCTCTTCGTGCCATGCTTCTTCATGACGGTGGTCTCCTTTCTTTTCCCAACCCAATGATGTCATTGGGCCGGAGACCGCCGTCAATCTTTCAACGCCGACCGGGACAACCCCCAGCACGGCGGAGGCGACCCGTGAACGACCGACAAGCCAAGATCATGTGGGCCACAGGCATCGGCGCCAGCGCAGTACTTGTACTTACGATGTTCTGCATCCCTTTCTTCGGTTGCACAAGTTGTAGCGTCACGCAGGCGATCTACGTGGTCGGAATCCTCCGCATCATCCTCGGTCTCGTACTCCCGATACTGTTCGTAGGCGTTTGCCTGTATCTTGCTCCAAACCCTTGGAAGACAGGTGTCGCGAGCCAGCGCCAGACTCGCCCCGGCGACCCCGCGGTTTCACCGGACCCCTCTGTCCTCGTCCAGGACGTTCCTCGGGCGTCACGATCGCTGCGGCTGACCGTGTTAATCATGATCGTCTGGCTGACGGCGCTTAGCCTGGTGGCCGCCTTCCTCGCGCTACTGCAATACGCGTCGTCTTACCCACAGGCGCTTCGAGCGACCTCTGTCGTCCTTGTCAACGACGCGGGCGCCCAAGTGGCATCGCTCGCGATCGATAATGCGTCTGCTTCGCATTCTCCGAAGCTCCTCTTGCGAGACGGAACGGGAGTTGCCAAGGTGGCCCTCAGCCAGGATGGGCTTCACTTCCTAGAAGGTGACAGACTTGTCGCCACTTATGAACGGGAGGCGTTCGCTGTCGGCGATCCGGACGCGAAAGACACTGCCGTCATTTATGGGACCGTGCGCGATCGCGTCCCCTCATTCGCGTTAGCCACCACGACGCAGTGGCTAAGAATGCACGTCTCCGAAGAGCGGACCCAAAAGCAAACAGGGGTGAAACCGACAGGCCTGTGGGTGGTCGACAAGAAGACGGGAGCAAATCGTTTCCTCTTGGAAGTTCCCGCAGCCAGAACTACTCTCGAGATTGGGGATTCTGCGGGGCGATCCCACGTCGTCGCCCAGGCGGGTGTTGTTCCGTAATAAAGGACAACTGGACCTCTCACCAGAACATCACCACATTGGTATTCCCCGCGTCCCGCGAAGCAGCGAGGCGCGGCGAGCTGGGCTCCGCAGTTAGCTATCTCCCCGACCGCTCACTGCCGGGATCATCTGCACTTCAACCGCAAGATATCGCAGCCGACCATGAGAGTGGCCTGAAATGGTCGAGTAGTCGTGCCAGTCGAGTACGTACCGCCCTACGATCTCGATTGGGGACTCGCGTTTACGTTTGGTGCCTGGCGAAGTGCGAGCGCTCCATCTGAGGAGGCCTGACACTCTCCTGCCGTTGCCTAGGCTGAACGCGGCGGAAGTGTCCTCGGCGCCGCGCGCTTGCGCCCAGTACGCGCTGTCATTCGTGAGGAGGACCGCCCACGCAGTTACGTCCGGCAGACGCCGGCAGAGGGACTCAAGCCGCTGCAAATCCTTCATGAAGTCGTATCGACCGATTGGTTGGGCTCCATGGTTTTGCAGGTTGAAGGTCTCGTCCGGAAGCGAGCCAGCGATCGCTCGGGTCTTGTACTTGAGTTCGAACGCATAGCAGCGGTGCGCCAGTTCGACGACTACGTCAACGTGTAGCGAGCCCAGGTCGGAGTCGAGAGGACGCTCCAGACGGACCATCGCGCTTGGACACCGGCTGTGCAGTTCCCAGGCAAACGCATGCTGAAAGTCAGCCTCGGAATGAAAGAGCTGCCGCCGTCTTGCCAATCGTTGAAGCAGTCCGTGAACTTCTAGCACGTCCTCTTGCTCCTGTCCTCCTAGCGCGCAGTCAGCCACGGGGCGCGTTGGCGCGGGAGGTGCGTGATTACGCCCTGTGACAGTGCGGTCCGGCAGCCTCGGAGCCACGTCACTCGTCCATCTGCCGACACCCTCGACGGCTAATTGCCAGTACCCTGTCGATTACTTTCCGAAGGGCTCGGGCCCCGGCGTCGAACTCGTCTGCAGAGAGTGGTGCTGTCGTCCCTAACAAGTCCCGATCCTCGGGGACTTTCTTGACGTAGCGTTCCGTAACCGCGCCCTCGTTGTGTTGGTGGGCGTGTCTCTTGTTGAAGACTCGGCGAAGAACTAGGATTTCCGATTCCGCAAGATCGTCGAGAATATCGACTGCGACTTCACGTTTGAAGAAACGTCTCGTCGCAAACAGGTCTTGAAAGTTGAGGCTCGTCTCCTGAAAGTGTGATCACTCGAGAGGGAGGTCGCCGCACCCATGCCAGATGGCGATGATGTAGGTCTGGGTCGTGCGGTAGCCGTAGGCGCGATGGCTGACGACCTTCACCTTGTTGTTCATTCCTTCGAGGGCGCCGTTCGACACCCGCAGTTGGGTCCAGGCCAGGATGCCGTCGAGGTGCTCGCGGATCATCC
>JAIQFR010000071.1 GCA_020073205.1 Terriglobia bacterium | reverse complement strand
TTGGTAATGCCCTGTTAAAGCTGTAATGGTTGTGGTGTTACTTCAACCCTTTTTCCTCCGGCGGATCCTGTCCGAGGTCCACTACTGCATCTACTGCCACGAGCGCGAGCGGGACTCCTGCTCCAAGGGACTGCGAGGGAAGGACGGGACGCTGCGCTCGAACCCCCTCGGGGTCGAGCTCACCGGTTGCCCTCTCGAGGAGAAGATCTCCGAGGCGCACGTCATGAAGCGCCGCGGGGACCCCCTGGCCGCGCTGGCCCTCGTGATGGTCGACAACCCGATGTGCCCGGGGACGGGGCACCGCATCTGCAACGACTGCATGAAGGGATGCATCTACCAGGCGCAGGACCCGGTGAACATCCCTCAGGCCGAGACCGCGGCGCTCACGGACGTGCTGTCGCTTCCCTGGGGCGTCGAGATCTTCGGGCTCCTCACCCGGTGGAACCCCCTGAACGTGCGGAGGCCGTACGCGCTCCCGTTCAACGGGAAGACGGTGCTGATCGTCGGCCTGGGCCCGGCCGGCTACACGCTGGCGCAGCACCTCCTGAACGAGGGGTTCGGCGTGGTCGGCGTCGACGGACTCAAGATCGAGCCGCTCCCCGCCGAACTGGTCGGGGGCGGGGGCCTCGCTCCGCGCCCGATCCGGGACTTCGAGCGTCTGCGGACGGCGCTCGACGAGCGCATCCTGTCGGGCTTCGGCGGCGTCTCCGAGTACGGGATCACCGTCAGGTGGGACAAGAACTTCCTCACCCTGATCCACCTCGCGCTGGCGCGCAGGACGACGTTCCGAGCGTTCGGCGGGGTGCGGTTCGGCGGCACGCTGAGCCTCGACGACGCCTGGTCGCTCGGATTCGATCACGTGGCGATCGCGTCGGGCGCCGGGCGGCCCACCGTGATCGGCATGAAGAACGCGCTGATCCGCGGCGTCCGGCAGGCCAGCGACTTCCTGATGGCCCTCCAGCTCACCGGGGCGTTCAAGCGCGACTCGATGGCCGGGCTCCAGATCCGGCTGCCCGCCCTCGTGATCGGCGGCGGCCTGACCGCCGTGGACGCCGCCACCGAGAGCGCAGCGTACTACCCGGTGCAGGTGGAGAAGATGCTGGACCTCTACGAGGCGCTGGCGGCGGAGGAGGGGGAGCCGGCGGTTCTGGCGAGGCTGGACGCCGAAGAGCGCGAGGTGCTCGACGAGTTCCTCGGGCATGGCCGCGCCGTCCGCGAGGAGCGGGCTCGCGCGGCGCGGGAAGGCCGGGACGCCGACCTGGTCGGCCTGGTGAAGCGCTGGGGAGGCGTCTCCATCGTCTACCGCCGCTCTCTCGAGGAGTCCCCGGCTTACCGCCTCAACCACGAAGAGGTGAACAAGGCTCTCGAGGAGGGCATCACGTACCGCGAGCGTCTCGATCCCGTGGAGGCGGTCGAGGATGCCCGCGGGGCGGTGGCGGGCGTGCGCTTCAAGCGCGTCGGGAGCGGCGGCGCGGACGGCGTCGTCGAGGTGCCGGCGCGGACGGTCCTGGTCGCGGCGGGGACGGTTCCGAACGTGACCTACGAGCGGGAGAACCCGGGGTCGCTCGCCCTGGACGGTCGGGGCCGGTTCTTCCTCCCTCACCGCGCCGAGCGGGGCCCCGACGGATCCTGGCGCCTCGCCCCCGCCGCGCCCGGCGAGAAGGCGGTGATGACCTCGTACGAGCAGGACGGGCGGTTCGTCTCGTTCTACGGCGACAACCACCCCGCGTACGCCGGAAGCGTCGTCCGCGCGATGGCGTCGGCCCGGGACGGCTTCCGGCAGGTGGCCGCCCTCTTCCGTGACGAGGTCGATCGGCTCGATCGGGCGGAGCAGCCGGCCAGGGACGCTTCGTTCCGCGCTTTCGTGGAGCGGCTCACCGGCCTCCTGGATCCCAGGGTCCACGAGGTCCGGCGCCTGACCGGAACCATCGTCGAGGTCGTGGTCGAGGCTCCCCTGGCCGCCCGGAAGTTCCGGCCGGGGCAGTTCTACCGGCTTCAGAACTACGAGTCGGACGCTCCGCTGACCGCGGGGAAGCGACTCACGCTGGAGGGCCTCGCCCTGACGGGGGCGTGGGTCGACCCCGAGCGCGGCCTGCTCTCCCTGATCGTGCTGGAGATGGGCGTGTCGAGCCGGCTGTGCGCGACCCTGCGTCCGGGACAGCGCGTCGTGGTCATGGGACCCACCGGGTCGCCGACGGAGATCCCTTACGGCGAGAAGGTCCTGCTCGCCGGGGGAGGCCTGGGGAACGCGGTCCTCTTCTCCATCGCGCGCGCCCTCCGCGAGGCCGGCTGCCGCGTCGTGTACTTTGCCGGCTACAAGCGCGGCGAGGACCTGTTCAAGCGCGAGGAGATCGAGGCGGCCTGCGACCAGGTCGTCTGGTCCACCGATGGCGGCGGCGGGATCGCTCCCCACCGGGACCAGGACCGGCACTTCCGCGGGAACATCGTGCAGGCGATCGTCGCGTACGCCGAGGGACGGCTGGGGGAGCGGCGGGTCGACCTCCGCGAGGTCTCGCGGGTGATCGTCATCGGCTCCGACCGGATGATGGCGGCCGTCACGGCGGCCCGGCACGGCGTCCTCGCTCCCCACCTCCCGGCGAGCCACGTGGCCATCGGTTCGATCAACTCGCCGATGCAGTGCATGATGAAGGAAGTCTGCGCGCAGTGCCTCCAGCGGCACGTGGATCCCGCCACCGGCGAGGAGACCTACGTCTTCTCCTGCTACAACCAGGACCAGAAGCTGGACTGGGTCGACTTCTCCCACCTCGCGCAGCGGCTCCGCGCGAACAGCCTGCAGGAGAAGCTGGCCGATCGCTGGCTGACGCTCAGGCTCGCCGACGGGGACGTGTCGACGGTCTGCTGAGCGGGAGGAGAAGCTTCAGTCCCGCGCGCCCCGGGACGCCAGCCAGTCGAGCCAGGCCGGCATCCCTTCCCCGCTCCGGGCCGACAGGATGAACACCGGCGCTTCCGGGTTCAAGCCCGAGATCAGCCGCAGCGCCTCGTCGAGGTCGAAGTCCACGTGGGGGGCGAGGTCGATCTTCGCGACCACGACCGCGGTGGCCGTCCGGAAGGCGAGGGGGTACTTCGCGGGCTTGTCCGTCCCCTCCGTGACGCTCAGCATCGCGATCCGCTCGTGCTCCCCCAGGTCGAACTCCGTCGGACAGATCAGGTTCCCGACGTTCTCGATGAACACGAGGGATCCGGCGTCGGGGCGGAGGTGGTCGAGGGCGTGCTGCACCTGGTGCGCGTCGAGGTGGCAGGCCCGCCCGGTCTGGATCTGGTGGACCCTCGCCCCGGTCTTGGCGATCCTCCTCGCGTCGTTGTCGGTCTGCTGGTCCCCCTCCACGACCGTGCAGTTCACTCCCTTGGCCAAGAGGGCCGCGAGCGACTTCTCGAGGAGCGTGGTCTTGCCGGAGCCGGGGGCGCTGATGAAATTGAAGCAGCGGATCCCCTTCCCGTCGAAGAACCCCCGGTTGTACGCCGCGAACCGGTCGTTCTCCGCAAGGAGCGCCTGCTCCACCTTGACGACCTTGCCCGCGACCCCCTCGTGATCGTGGTCGTGAGCGTGGCCGTGGGTGTGCCCATCGGGGCCGGGATGATCGTGGGCGGCCTCGTCGGGGCGCCCGCATCCACACGTGGAGCACATGTCAGGTCACCTCCAGGGACTCGAGCTGCATCTCGCGCCCCCCCTCGACGCTGAGCGGCCACTCCCCGCAGCCGGGGCAGGGGACGAGGAGGTCGCGGACCTCGGAGCGCGCCCCGCACTTGGGGCAAGTTCCGGCGGCTGGGATCATGTCGAGGTGCAGCTCCGCCCCCTCGCAGACCGTCTCGCGGGCGGCGATCGGGAAGCAGAACGAGAGCGCTTCCGGCTCGACGCCGGAGAGGCTTCCGATCCGGACATTGACGCGGAGCACGCGGCTCGCCCCGTTCGCGACCGCGCTCCTGACGGCGGTCTCGACCAGGCCCGTGGCGATGGAAAGCTCGTGCATCGGCGCGGTGCAGTGTATCCGAAAGGGGAAAAGGCGGCACGGACGCGGAGCGAGAGCTACGGAGGGAGGAGTGCGCGGACCTCCTCCAGGATTCCCGAGACGATCGCGGGATAGGCCGCCTCGAGGGCAGGGGAGAGGCTCTCCCCGAACGTGGCGTCGTCCGCGACCTCCACCGCGAAGACGTGGATCTCGTGGTCTGGGGGCAGATGATGACCCAGCCGGCGGCCCAGCTCGAGAGCGGTGGCGAAGTTCACGTCATGGACGTTGCGGAGGTTCTGCGTCTCCCGGAGCGCCCGGGCGTCGAAGCGATACCAGTCGCCGGGCGACCCGCCCGCGGTCCGGATGGCATCGAGCACGATCAGGCGGTCGTAGCCCGTGATGACGTCCAGGAGGCTCAATCCCCCGACGGAGCACTCCTCGACGACGTCCAGATTCGGCGTACCGGTCAGCTCGAGGGAGAGGTCCCCGGCGAGGCGCACCCCGACCGAGTCGTCGGAGAGGATGGGGTTGCCCATGCCGAGGAGCAGGGTCTTCACGGTGCAGGGGTCCGACCGATTTTGGCGACCATCGGGTACATTCTGGGGTAAGGTCCCGCCGATTGTAAGGACGGGGGCCTCGATCCTGGATGGCGTACAGATGTAAATCTTGACTTTACATTTGCACGAACGTACTCTGAGGGTGTGAAGTACCTCCCCAGGGCTCTGGCGAGCACCGTACGTCGCGCGGCGCGGACGTTTCCGGCCGTGCTGGTCACCGGGGCCCGGCAGTCGGGGAAGACGACTCTTCTCCGGCACGAGTTCGGCGGGACGCACCCCTACCTCTCCCTGGAGCGACCCGACGTCCGGGCGAGGGCCCTCGCCGACCCCGTGGGGTTCCTTCGAGAGCATCCTGCTCCATTGATCTTGGACGAGATCCAGTACGCCCCCCACCTGCTGAGCTTCATCAAGGACCAGATCGACGAGGACCGGAAGCCCGGGCGCTGGCTCCTGACCGGCTCGCAGAGCTTCCCCCTCATGCGCGGTGTCAGCCAGACCCTGGCCGGCCGGGTGGCCGTGCTGACGCTGGAGCCGCTGTCGACCGAGGAGCTTCACGGCAACCCGCGGCCTCCGGACCTGCGCGGTCTCCTCGGCCGCGTCTTCGCGGAGAAGGCGGAGTCGATCGTCCCGCGCCGGGCGCGAATGCACGACGTCGATCTCGTGGACTGGTTGCTCCGGGGCGGATATCCCGAGCCCCGACTCCATCCGGAAGTCGATCGGCAGCTTTGGTTCGGGAGCTACGTCCAGACGTACCTCGAGCGGGACATTCGCGACCTGAGGCAGGTCGGCGATCTGGACGCGTTCGGCCGCTTCCTCTTCCTCATCGCCACGCGGACGGGGAACCTGTTGAACCTCGCCGAACTGGGGCGGGAGGCGGGCGTGAGCGGGCCCACCGCCAAGCAATGGCTGTCGGTGCTCGAGGCCAGCCAGATCGTGATTCTCGTCAGGCCCTACCACCGCAACCTTGGCAAGCGCGTCCGCAAGAGCCCCAAGCTGTACTTGATCGATACCGGCCTTGCGACCTTCCTGCTGGGCCTGCACTCGCCCGAGGCGGTCCTCCAGGGACCGAGCGCCGGGGCCCTCGTGGAGACGGCCGTGGTTTCGGAATGGCTGAAGGCGTGCAGAAACCGTGGCGAGCAACCGGGACTGTATTACTGGAGGTCGAGCGCCGGTCACGAGGTGGATCTGGTCATCGAGCACGACGGGAAGCTCTTCGGTCTGGAGGTCAAAGCGACTGCAACACCGACGCCGCATCACGCGGACGGGCTCGCTCGCTGGCTGGATCTCGCGGGGAGATCGGCGCGGGGAGCGCTGGCCTGCGACGTCGATCGGCCCCTGGCGCTCCGACCCGGCATCCGGGCCGTGCCCTGGCACCTGGCGTGGGTGTAGCGGGATCCTCGCTGCGCCGCCCCTCAGCACCCCCGCTTGAACTCCCACCGCACGTCGCCGTCCTGGTGGACGCGCACCTCGAGCGGCATCTCGCCGGGGAGGCTGTGGGTGGCGCAGCTGAAGCACGGGTCGAACGCGCGGAACGCCATCTCGATCCGGTTGAGGATCCCCTGGGTCGGCTCGACGCCGGGCCGGATCATCTCCTTCGCCACCTTCTTCGTGACCATGTGGATCGGGGCGTTGTTGTTCGTGGTCCCGACGATCAGGTTGGCGCTGGTGCAGATGCCGCGCTCGTCGCAGGTGTAGTGGTGGGTGAGCGTACCGCGCATCGCCTCGACGATCCCGACTCCTTCCCCCGTGATCCTCTCCGGGATGACCCGGAACGTCTCGCCGGTGATCTCCGGGTCCTTGCAGTAGCGGAGCAGGGTCTCGGCGTTCTGGACCATCTCGACGAGACGGGCCCAGTGCTGCGCGAGGAGCGCGCGGCAGGGCTTCTGCCCGAGGGTCGAGAACATCTCCTCGTAAGCCTCCTGGGCCTTCGGCGTCGCCATTCGATCCGCCACGTTCAGCCGGGCGAGGGGAGTGGCGCAGTAGATGCTGGAGTCGATCCCCTCGACGAATCCTTTCCACCCGCGCTTCCTCAGGTACGGGAACTTGAGGTAGCTCCAGGGCTCCACGTGCTCGCCGACGAACTGGGCGTAGTCCTCGGCGGCGTACTTGCAGATCTCCTTCCCCTCGAAGTCCACGACGCGGACCTTCCCGTCGTAGAAGTTCGGGGCGTTGTTCTCGTCCACGAGCCCCATCTGCTGAACGTCGAGGGTATAGGGTCCCTTGAGGATCAGCTCGACGTACCCGGCGTTCCCGAGCACGACGTCCTTGAAGAGCTGGAGCGAGAACAGGGAAAAATCGTAGAGGTCGGCGGCCATCGGCCGGATCTCGTCCAGCTCCTCTTTCTTGAGGCCCTTGGACACGCCGCCGGGGAGGCACCAGACGAGGTGGGTCGTCTTTCCACCCAGGATCATCTGGATGGACTGGGCCTGGGCCCGCGACTTGATCACCCTGCCGCCGATCTCGAGACCCACCTTCGCGACGACCCCGAGGATGTTCCGGGTCGCGGGATCGCAGTCCGGGCCGCAGACGAAGTCCGGAGCCGCCAGCGCGTAGAAATGCGCGATGTGGCTGTGGAGGTAGTGCGCCTGGTAGTACATGTCGCGCAGCTTGACGGCCAGCGGCGCGATCTGCTTCCCGAAGCAGCCGTCCACCGCCTTGGCGCCGGCCATGTGGTGGCTGGCCGGGCAGACCCCGCAGATGCGGGTGACGATCCGGGGGAGCTCCTCGATCGGCCGCCCCACCACGAACCGCTCGAATCCCCTGAGCTCCGGGATCTGGAAGTAGCAGTCCTCGACGCCGCCTTCGGGGTCCAGGAAGATCTCGATCTTCCCGTGCCCCTCGAGCCGCGTGATCGGGTCGATGCTGATCTTCCTGCCCATCAGCGGATGCTCCTCTGAAGCAGAGATGCGGGAAGCGCGAACCGGTACGCGTATCCCAGGAAGTCGGGGAGCCCGTCGAGGATCCGGTCGATCTCGGCGGGATCGCGGCTGTCGATGATGGAAGACACGGCGCTCAGGAGCTTCGCCCCCTGGTCGGTCACGCCGGGAGCGGGACCGTAGCAGCCGCGGCAGGGCATCCCGCTGTTCGGGCAGCGGACGCCGCACCCGGAGCGGGTCGCGGAGCCGGAGCAGAGGATCCCCTGCTCCATGAGGCACAGCTCGGGGTCCTGGAGGATCTCCCAAGGTCGGTAGAAGCGCTTGACCTTCTTCTCCTTCTTGACCCGCTTGCAGTCGTCGCAGAGGGCCCGGTCCGAGGCCCCGACCACGGAGCCCAAGGGCGGGAGGTTGCCGCCGGCGATGGCGAGGATCGTGGCCTTCACCTGGTCCGGGGCGGGAGGGCAGCCGGGGAGGAGGTAATCCACCTCGACCACGTCGCCGAGCTTGTACACTCGCTGGTAGAACTGCGGGATCGTGAGGTCGCCCGCGTCCACGTGAGTCAGGGTGAGCGGAGTGGTGCGGTTGCCGGGCTGGATCGACGGGTTGTCGAGGTACGCCCGGTCGAAGATCTCTTCCTTGGTGACCTGGTTGGCGAGGCCGGGGATCCCGCCCAGGTGCGCGCAGGAGCCGAACGCGACCAGGACCCTGCTCTTCCGGCGCAGGAGCTTCGCGACGTGCTCGTTCTCGCTGTTGCGCACCGCGCCGTTGAAGAACGTCACGTCCAGCTCGCGGTCCTCCATCGCCTCGATGTCCGCGTACTTCCCGTCGGTCGCGATCGGCCAGAGCCGGATGTCGGCCAGCGCCGCGATGTCGAGGATGAACTCGTGGGTGTCCAGGACGGCGACGTCGCAACCGCCGCAGGCGGCTCCCCAGTAGAGCGCGATCTGGAGCTTGCGGTCGGCCATGGTCACCTCTCCACCCGGTCCGTGGCGAGGACCGTGCGCACCTTGCACGGTCCCAGCGCCCGGATCCGGTTGGTCATGTCGTCCACCACGTCCGCGTACCTCCGCCCCTCGCTGGCGCTGACCCACTCGAGGCGGAGCCGGTCGTCCTCGATCCCGAAATCGGCGAGCAAGCGCTTCAGGAGCGGGATGCGGCGGGCGGTCTTGTAATTCCCCTCGGAGTAGTGGCAGTCGCCCGGATGGCAGCCGCACAGCAGCACCCCGTCGGCGCCCGACGCGAAGGCCCTGAGAACGAACTGCGGGTCCACCCGCGCGGAGCACATGACCCGGATCGCCCGGACGTTGGGCTGGTACTTGATGCGACTGGTCCCCGCGAGGTCGGCACCGGTGTAGGAGCACCAGTTGCAGAGAAAGCCGACTATCCTCGGCTCGAAGCCCATTCCAGCACCCCCTCGATTTCAGCCTGGATCTGCCGGTCGGTGAAGTGTCGTCCCTTGATCGCCCCGGAGGGGCAGGCGGCGACGCAGCACCCGCACGCCTTGCACATGGCGCTGATCACGTGACTCCGGCGCTTCGCCTCGTCGTACTCGATGGCCGTGTACGGGCACAGCTCGTTGCACATCCTGCAGCCGGAGCAGCGGTCCTCGTCCACCTCGGCGAACACCGCGTCCACCTCGATCCGGCCGTGCACGATCTTCGCGAGGATCCGGGCGGAGGCGGCCTCGGCCTGGGCCACCGACCCGGGGATCCCCTTCGGGGCCTGGCAGGCCCCCGCGATGAAGACGCCGTCGGTCGTGGTGGCCACCGGGTCGAGCTTCGGGTGGCTCTCGATGAACCAGCCGTCCTTGTCCTGGCTGATGTTCACGAGGCGCGCCACCCGGCCGGCGTCCTCGCGGGCCTCCATGCCCACCATCAGGACTACGAGGTCGGCGGGGACCTCGATCTCCTCGCCGGAGAGCATCTCGTGCACCTTGATGAGCATCTCGCAGTCGTCGTCCGGGCCCGACGCGACGATCTCGGGATGTTCCCCCTTCTTGTACATGAGGAACATCGTCTTTATCTCGGCGGAGCGCTTGTAGAAGTCCTCGCACCCCTTCCCGAACGCGTGCATGTCGATGTACAGGTCGTAGACGTAGCTCCCCGGGATCGCCGACTTGATCTCGTGCCCGTACTTCAGGGCGGTCATGCAGCAGACGCGGGAGCAGTAGCCGTGCCACCTCGAGCTCCGGCTCCCCACGCAGTGGATCAGCGCGACGTACTGCGGGACGCGGCCGCCGCGGGTCTGGACCCGCCCCTCGCGCAGCATCGTCTCGAATTCGAAGGAGGTGATCACGTTCGGGAGGCGGCCGTAGCCGTACTCCTCGATCTGCGCTGCGTCGAACTCGCGGTAGCCGGTGCAGACGACCGCGGAGCCCACCGGCGCCTCGATCGGGCCTTCCGGAGAGAGGATCCGGGCTGTGAAGTTGCCGACGTATCCCTGGAACTCGGTGAGCTCGGCGCGGAGCAGGACGCGGATCTTCGGATTCGCCATCACCCGCGCGATCCGATCCCGCAGGATGTCCCGCGCCGAGTCGAGGTACGGCGCGGTCAGGTCCACCCGGGCGAGGTTGCCGCCCAGGTGGTCCGTCTTCTCGACGAGGAGCACCGGCTGGCCGGATTCGCCAAGCTCGAGGGCCGCGGTCAGGCCCGCGATCCCGCCGCCGAGCACCAGGGTGGTCGAGCACATGTCCACGTAGCGCTTCTCCAGCGGCTCGTGGAAGGGAACCCTTCGGACCGCCGCGCCGGTCAGTGCTGCCGCTTTCTCGGTGGCGGCCCTCGGGTCCTCGTGGACCCAGCTGCATTGCTCGCGGATGTTCGCCATCTCGAGGTAGTAGGGATTGATGCCGCCGGTCTGGAGCGCCTTCCTGAAGGTCGGCTCGTGCATGCGCGGGCTGCACGCGGAGACCACGACCCGGTCGAGGCCGAGGTCCTTGATGTCCTGGACGATCATCTCCTGGCCGGGGGTGGAGCACATGTACTTGTACGAGCGCGCCACGGCCACGTGGGGCATCTCGGAGGCCGCCTTGGCCAGCGCGTCGCAGTCCACCACCTTGGCGATGTTCGTCCCGCAGTTGCAAACGTAGACGCCGATCTTGCAATCGTCCATCCCGCCTCCTCAGGCCACCTGCGCCTTCGGCATGGCGCCGGCGAGCCGCTCCTTTTCCTCGATCGCCTCCGCCTGGATCCCCGCGAAGTACATCCCCAGTGGACGGTAAGCGAGGTGGGCCCACTTGCTGAACGGGACCTCGAGGCCAAGCATCGGGACGACCCCCATCATGTGGATCACGTACGTGACGTTGGTCGCGACGGGGAGGCCGGCCCGGTGGAGAATGTGCTGGAGGATCCCGGTGGTCACCACGTACA
This sequence comes from Terriglobia bacterium, assembly GCA_020073205.1. Classification (NCBI taxonomy): domain Bacteria; kingdom Pseudomonadati; phylum Acidobacteriota; class Terriglobia; species Terriglobia bacterium. The sequence goes on along the minus strand of JAIQFR010000071.1, from coordinate 12,421 downwards.
CGAGCAGCACCAGGAAGATCCAGTCGGTCTCGTGGGAGTGCTTGTACTGGGGCTGGGTCTTCTTGATCCTGCCGAAGATTGCGTACGCGGTGGTGCCGAGGAGCCCCACCGTCGCGAGCCATCCGAAGACGTGCACCCTGAGGTCGATCGGCTCCCGCTGCACCAGGTGCAGGAAGAACATGATCAGGATCAGCATGGTCAGGTAGCTGAGCATCAGCGCCAGGTGGATCGCCCAGGGGCTCTTGCGCTCACACTCGCGGTAGCGCTTCTGGGTGAGGAAGTGCACCGGGAGGAGCCAGGCCTGCCGAACGTAGCTCGCCAGCGGGATGTGGAGCTTCCCCTCGCGGCCGATGCAGAACCACCACATCCGCGCGCAGTTCGAGAGCAGGAGCGCCAGCAGGAACATCCCCAGTGCCCAGTCGAACTTGTGGATCGCGGAGGAGGGGAGGAACGCCCCGGGGCCGTCGACGACGCCGAGGCGGCCTCGGGAGGCGCCGAAGAGGGAAAAGCCCAATCCGGTCAGCAGCGCGACCAGGAGGATCCCGGTCAGCTCGGCCTTCCACGACCGGTAGAACAGCCGTGAGATTCCGGTGAAGTCGTACCGGGAGGTGAGCCACCGGCGCATGCTCATCATGGTCTCGCCGGGCTCCGCCTCCCGCGGGCACTGCTCGGAGCACTCCCCGCAGTAGTAGCACAGCCAGGGCTCGAGATTCCCCCGGAGCTTGTCCTCCAGCCCCATCTGGAGGTAGCGCATGGACTTCCTGGGAAACAGGAACGGCCCGGCCGAGAACGGGCAGGTCGCGCTGCAGTTGCCGCAGTGGTAGCACTTCTGCACGTCCTGCGCGCCGTACAGCTCCAGCTCGTCGATCAGCCTGGGGTTGGCTCGAATCGCCATGCTCCCTCCTTCAGGACGCCGCCAGGGTCCGCGCGCGCGCCTCGATCTCCTCGAGCGAGAGGCTCGCGCGGCTGCCCTGGCCGAAGCCGCTGACGATGCTCTTCAGGACGCGCGCGGCCACCGCGGACGCTTGCGCCACCGTGTCCGGGATGTCCTTCGGACCCTGGCAGACCCCCGCGACGAAGATCCCGCCGCGCTCGGTGCTGGTCGGCTCGATGTTGTAGTCCATCTCCGTGAACCACCCGTCCTCGTCGCGGGAGACGCCGACGCATCGGGCGAGGTCGTCGGCGCCCTTGGCCGGCTCGAGGCCCACGGAGAGGATGACCATGTCCACCGGGAACTCCACCACCCGGTCGCTCAGGATGTCCTCTCCCTTGAGGAGCATGCGCCCCTCCTTCTCGGTGATCTTGGCGGAGCGCCCCCGGACCACGAACACCTCCTCGTGCTTGATCCGCTCGAAGAACTCCTCGTACCCCTTCCCGAAAGCCCGCATGTCGATGTAGAACTCGTAGCAGGCGGCGTCCGGGAGCTTCTCCCGCACCAGGTGGGCGAACTTGAGCGAGTACATGCAGCACACGCGGCTGCAGTACGAGTTGTAGTTCCGATCCCGGGAGCCGACGCAGTGGAGGATCGCGACGCTCTTGGGACGGGGCCCTTCGGGATCGAAGACCCACTCGTCCGCCTTCTTCCGCTTGTTGTGCTTCAGGGTCTTCATCACGATGGCGCCGCCGGTGGGGCCGGAGGCGTTGGTGAGCCGCTCGAACTCGAGGGCGGAGACGACGTTGGGGTGGACCCCGTAGCCGAACCGCTCGATCCGACGGGCGTCGAACACGTCGTAGCCGGTGGCGACGATGATGTTCCCGACCTCGATCTCGACGACCTCGTCCTTCTCGTCGAAGTGGATCCCCTCCTTCGCGCATTTCCTGAGGCACGCTCCGCACTTCTTCCCGTCGCTCAGGAGGTACGTGCAAGTGTCCCGGTCGATCAGGTACGTGTTCGGGACCGCCTGCGGGAAGGGCATGTAGATCGCCTTGCGCGTGGTGATGCCGTTGTCGAACTCGCTGGGCACGACCACCGGGCAGACCTCCATGCAGGCGTGGCAGGAGACGCAGGCCTCGAGGTCCACGTAGCGGGCCCGCTTCAGGACCTTGACCCGGAACGCGCCGGGAGCGCCGCTGACCTCCCGGATCTCCGAGCAGGTCATGAGCTCGATCATCGGGTGCTGCGCGATTGCGACCATCTTCGGCGTGAGGATGCAGGCGGCGCAGTCGAGCGTGGGGAACGTCTTGTCGAACATCGCCATGTGGCCGCCGATGGTCCCGGTCTTCTCCAGCAGGATCACCTTCTGCCCGGCGTCGGCGATCTCAAGCGAGGCCTGGATCCCGGCGACCCCTCCGCCGACGACCAGCGTGACCGGGTTCACCGGCGTCGACTGCGGCACCGCTGCGAGACCGAACGGGACGCCGTGGACCGCGCACGCGATGATCGCCTTCGCGCGCTCGGCGGAATGCGCCGCCAGCGCGCCGTGCTCGAGGAACGACGCCAGCCGGACCTCCGAGGGATCTCCCCCCGAGAGGGCCAGCGCTCGCGTGAAAGCCTGCTTGAAATAGCCGGGGGAGTCGCCGGCGATCACGACGGTCTTGATGTCCTTGCGCTTGAGCTCCCAGGCGAGCGCCTCCGGGTCGAGCCGCGGCTTCAATCCCCGGTCCTCGACGTGGACCACGCCGGGGAGGCCGCCGGAGTACCTCGCCACATCGGCGAGATCGACTCCGTCGGGCAGAGCGGTGCCTTCCCGGCAGAAGAAGATCCCGACCTTCGTCGGAGTGCCCATGTGCTACACCTCGCTCTCCGGCCGGGGAGCCGGCGCGGTTGGCTCCTCGACCCGATCGTCTTGCTCGTCGGGGATGATGGGGAGGTGACGGTCGTCCCGCCTGTCCGAGCCGCGATGCACGAACACACGAACCGTGGAATCCCGGCACGACATCGTGGGTCCTCCCGTCGGCGTGAGTGTACGTGAAAACCCGCGCGGGTCAATCGAGATGTTCAGAAAATGCTGCGAGATCTCACCGCTCGACCGGCTGTTTCTGAACAATCGAGAGAGTGTCGACGCAGAGAAACATGAGTTGTCGAAAGGTGCGGCGCAAGCGCCCTCGCGGGTGTTGGACACGCAATATAGTACTAAAGGAGATTGTCGATTCCATTGCGCGGAGAATCGAAGAGGAACGGCGGCAGATCGGCCCCTCGCGACGAGCCAACTCGCGGTCGAGCGCCCGCGCTCGCGGTCGAGCTTGAGGAACTCTCGCGCGAGCACGGGAATCGCGAAGTACTTCGGGAACAGCTCCTCCTCGATGATGCGGAGCCAAATCCTCATGCAGCGGAGCGCGTCGTTCCTGGAGGCGGTGCGCGTCAGCGCGATGACGCTGCGCGGCGTGTGGTTCAGGCAAGCGCGCAGGTTGTCAAACCCTACATTATGGCCGCCTGTGATGTTGTGATTATCGCCGTACTGAGCGGTGTTAATGATCAATAAATCTGCGACACGACGCGGACCACGACGTCTTGCTTTCCCGCGTCGAGGCGGACGGCATTGTCCATCGTCGGCCGCCGCGTCCCGGACGCTCCCCACGCCCCCGGACTCGCTCGAAGGACCCCGAGCGAAACTTGGAGAGGCGGCGTTAGGCTTTGGATTCGTCAATGGCCATCGGTGCGATCGCCCCATGGGAGCGGTCAGCGGATGGCGATCGGGATGGTGGGCGATCTCAAGATCCAAGGCCGGTTGCCTCGTTCGTCTAACCGTTTGAACAAAGAATTTAGCACAAGTGTTTTGTTCTTGCATGTGCGCTCGCGATCAATCGTTGTTTTTCACGGAAATCGCGGTTTGGCCGCCGCGACGCCGATGTCGCGCTCGGTGCCGTCTCCCAAGCGGGAAGGCATCGGTATCGGCTTGCCTCGTGAGGTGGGGTCGGCTAAGTTCGGGGCGCCCCGGGCGAGTCTCCCGAGGGGCGGCGAAGGGAGCGAAGGTGGCGACGACTCTCGAATGGCTGGAGTGTTCTCGATGTCACGCCGCCGCGGACCCGGGGGAGCTGCACGGCCTCTGCCGGTGCGGCGGCGTCCTCTTGGCGAGGTATCGGCTCGAGGAGGCCGCCCGATCGCTTTCGCCGCGGTCCCTTGAGACGAGGGCGGCCTCGCAGTGGAGGTACGCCGAGGTGCTTCCGGGCTCGGACGCGCCCGTGACGCTCGGCGAGGGGTGGACGCCGCTCCTTCCGGCGGCCTTTCTGGGGCGCGCGCTCGGGCTGGCGAAGGTCTTCGTCAAGGACGAGGCGCTGAACCCCACCGGCTCTTTCAAGGCGCGAGGCATGTCCGTGGCGGTGACGATGGCTCGGAAGCTGGGCGCCAGGCGGGTTGCGGTTCCTTCCGCGGGTAACGCGGGGAGCGCTGCTGCGGCGTACGGCGCGCTCGCGGGACTCGGTGTCGATCTCTTTCTCCCGGCGGACACGCCCGAGCCGTTCAGGCTCGAGGCGGCGGCGTACGGTGCCGCGGTGCACCTCGTCGACGGCGACATCACCGCATGCGGAGCCCTGGTGCGGGACGGAGCGGCGCGGGAGGGCTGGTTCGACCTGTCGACCCTCAGGGAGCCCTACCGCCTCGAGGGCAAGAAGACGATGGGATACGAGCTGGCGGAGCAGCTGGGCTGGACGCTGCCGGAAGTCATCATCTATCCGACCGGGGGCGGGACGGGGCTCGTGGGCATGTGGAAGGCGTTCGAGGAGCTCAAGCAGCTTGGCCTGGTGCGTGGAGAGCGCCGCCCGAGGATGGTCGCGGTCCAGGCCGAAGGATGCGCCCCGATCGTCAAGGCCTTTAGGGAGGGGGCGGACCGCGCCGAGCCGTGGCCCGATCCGCGCACGTTCGCGAGCGGCCTGCGCGTGCCGTCGGCGATCGGCGACACCCTGATGCTCGAGGCCTTGCGGGACTCCGGCGGCACCGCCGTCGCGGTCGACGACGCGGCGATGGCTCAGGGGCAGCTCGAGATGGCTCGAGGGGAGGGGATCTTCGCCTGCCCCGAGGGCGGGGCGACCGTCGCGGCGGCCCGGACCCTCGCCGGGGAGGGCTGGATCGCTCCGGACGAGACGGTCGTGCTCTTCAACACGGGCACGGGCCTCAAGTATCCCCGGATCCCCGGTCTCCGCGTGCCGTAGCGCGGAGGCGCCTCGTTTGACACTCCTCCCGGCCGGAAAGTACACTCCGGGCGCGTCGAGGTGGGCGTGAGCGACCGTATCTTCATCGAGGGGATCAAGTTCCACGGTTATCACGGCCTCACCCGGCTCGAGCGACAGATCGGCGTCCGGCTCGCCGTGGACGTCTCCCTCGAGGTCGACCTGTCGCGTTCCGGCCGGAGCGACCGGGTGGGGGACACCATCGATTACCGGAAGGTGCACGCGCGCGTCCTCGAGGTCGGGCGCGGCCGGTCGCACAAGCTGCTCGAGTCCTTCGCCCTCACGTTGATGGACTCCCTGTTCGCGGAGTTCCCGATGGAGCGGATCGTCGTCCGGGTCCGGAAGGAGACGCCCGTGCTGGACGGGATCGTCGATTCCGTCGGCGTCGAGCTGAGCCGGACGCGTGATGAGGTACCCGGCAAGTGAGGGTCCGCCGCAGCTTCGACTTCGACGCCGCCCACCGGCTCCCGCACCATCCCGGGAAGTGCCGGGAACTGCACGGCCACGCGTACCGGCTCGTGGTGGCCGTCGACCGGCCGGTCGACCCCGACACCGGCCTCGCCATGGATTTCTCCACGCTGAGGGAGATCGTCGAGCGCGAGGTCGTGCACCTCCTCGACCACCGTTACGTCAACGACGTCCTGCCGAACCCGACGGCCGAGGAGATGGCCGTCTGGATCTGGGGGCGGCTGGCCGGCCCGCTCCCCGGCCTCGCCGAGGTCGAGCTCTACGAGACGAGAAGCTGCTCGGTGGTGTACCGGGGGGAATGAGCATGGATCGCGCGACGATGGAGGACGGGATCCGGCGCTTTCTCGAGGGGGTCGGCGAGCGTTTCCCCGGTGACGACCTCGAGGCGACGCCGGAGCGCGTCGCTCGCGCGTGGGCCGACGATCTTCTCTCGGGGTACGGGGAGTACCCCGAGCGCGAGTTGACGTGGACTCCCGCTCCCGCGGGGACAGGGCTCGTGCTCGTCCGGAACGTCCGGTTCGCGTCGGTCTGCGTTCACCACCTTCTCCCGTTCGTGGGCGTGGCCCACGTGGCCTACCTGCCGGACGCGCGCCTCGCCGGTCTCAGCAAGCTCGGGCGGGTCGTGGAGGTCCACGCTCGACGCCTTCAGATCCAGGAGCGGCTCACTTCCGCGATCCTCGCGACGCTCGGCCGCGTCCTCGAGCCGAAGGGGGCGATGGTCGTGCTCGACGCCGAGCACACCTGCATGACCCTCCGCGGGGTCAAGAAGGAAGGGAGCCGCTTGATCACCCTGGCCGCGTCCGGGATCTACGAGACCGACGCCTCAGCCCGTGGGGATCTCCTGGGCCTCCTCGCACCGGCGAACGGCGGGCTCACCGGCCCGAGGTGAGATGGCAGGGCGCGGTCACGCCGCTGTGGTGCTCGCCGTCGCAGTCGCCGCGGCACTCGCCGCCGCGGCGGCGTCCCCGGTCGAGACCGGAGGAGGCGATGAGCGGTTCCGAAGGCTCGCGGCGGCCGCGGGACAGCAGAGGCCGCTGCTCAGAATCGGTCTCGACGCGGCGCACCGTCTCCTGATCTCCTCCGAACGGCCCTATCGCATCCTCGATGCCGGAAGCGGCATTCCGGTCTGGAAACCGGTGTTCTCCGGCGAGACCGCGGTGGTCGCCGACGGCGGCCCCGAAAGGGAGACCGCCGGGATCTACCGGGTGCAGGTGGGCTCGTTCGCGAGCCTCGAGCGGGCGGAGGGGGAGCGCGCGAAGCTCGAGAAGGACCTCGGCGTCCGTGGGGTCGTGCGGAAAAGCCCCGACCGAGGGAACTACCGCGTCCGGCTCGGCGACGCGGCGGACAGGACCGCGCTCCTGCCGCTCCTCCAGAAGGTCCGCGCCGCGGGATTCGATTCCGCCTGGATCGCCGAGGAGCCTGCGGAGGTTCGCGCCGGCGTCGCCCTTCGCCTGGTGGATGCCGTCTACGACAGCCGGACGACCTCGGGGACACGTATCGCGGTGGTTCCGGAGCCCGGCGGCCGGATCCGGGTCGAGGGGAAGCCGTACCGGGGCGTGATCGAGATCCGGATCGCGCCGACGGGCATGGTACGGGCGATCGACTGGGTCGGGCTCGAGCCGTACCTCCTCGGGGTCGTCCCCTCCGAACTGGGACCCGAGGTGTGGCCGCGGCTCGAGGCGCTGAAGGCGCAGGCGGTCGCCGCTCGCACCTACGCCTGGCGGAACCGGGACCAATTCGAGGAGGAGGGATTCGATCTGTGCGCCACGCCTCGGTGCCAGGTCTACGGGGGAGCGGCGGCGGAGCACCCGCTCTCGGACCGGGCGGTCGCGGAGACCCGGGGCGAGATCCTGACCTTCGGCGGGCAGCCGATCTCCGCGCTCTACACCGCGACGTGCGGCGGCCATACCGAGGACGCGGCGGAGGTCTTCCCCGAGGAAGCGGCGCCTTACCTCGTCGGCGTTCCCTGCCGGGCGGAGGCCGCGGCGATCGCGACGCTCAAGGTTCGCCTGGAGGGGGCGGCGGTGCGAGAGGTGATCGCCGAGAACGGCGACGACGTGACGCGAGACTGGGCGGTACTCGCCGCCGCGGGCGTGCTCGGCACGGTGGGAAGCGGAGGCGACCCTTCGGCCCGGGCGGGAGCCCCCGAGGTGAGGAGTTGGGCGGGAGCGGTGGCGTCGCTCGCGGGGGTTCGCGCGCCCGCCGAGCCGGCCGGAGAGGTCCGCACGCTCTCCGAAGCGGCAGCGGAAATCGTCTCGGCCGTCGGCTGGGGACCGAGGGCGTCCGTCCTGCTCGCGCCGGAGGATCTGGATCCGCTCCTTCGCGATCCGGAAGCAACGTCGTTGCCCGACCGGGAGCGGCACGCGCTGGCGTACCTCGCGTCGGCCGGTGCGCTGCGGCCGTACCCCGACGGGGGCTTCCACCCCTCGAGGCCGCCGACAGCGGCCCGCCTGGCGCCCGTTCTCGCACGAATCGGCGATGCCTATGACGCCTTCGGTCTGCGAGAGGCGGTGGTCGCGGGAGGTGGAAACGGGCGGCTCCACCTCGTCCCGGGAAAGGGCGATCTCACGCTGCCGGTCTCGCCGTCGGCGTCGCTGTTCGCGCTCTCGGGCGGGCGGGCGGTTCCGGCCCGCCGCCTCGACCTCTGGCCGGGGGACCGCATCCGGTTCCGGACCGGGTCGGGTGGCGCGGTGGACTTCCTCGAGATTCGCGGCCCCGTCAAGGGGGCGTCGGACGATCGGCTGGCCTCGGTCTACTCCTGGGAGGTTCGCCGGACACGCGAGGAGCTGGAGGACGCGATCGACAAGAAGCTCGCCGTCGGCCGGCTCGAGGGGCTCGAGGTCGTGCGGCGAGGGAAGTCGGGCCGGATCGTGGAGCTCAAGGTCGTGGGAGCGACGGGATCGGCGACGGTCCGGGGGTTCGACATCCGCGGACTCCTCGACCTCAGGGAGAATCTCGTCGTCGTCGAGCCGCAGAGAGACCGCTCGGGAGCGATCGTAGCCGTGGTGTTCGCGGGAAAGGGCTGGGGACACGGCGTGGGGCTCTGCCAGGTCGGCGCCTACGGCATGGCGCTCCGCGGCGCCGGCTACCGCGAGATCCTGGCCCACTACTACCGGGGAGTCAGGCTCGAGCGGATCGCCGTCCCCGGCGCCGGCAATCGCTGAACTGGCGCGGGGGCCCTCCTTGCCTATATTCCACGATGAGAGGGACATCCCGCATGCGGGGTGCCGGGGTGCCGGCAGGGCGTCCGAGTCGAGGGTTCGGTCGGAGGATGCGGGCTCCGGACGCCGCCCCGAGCTGGTCGAAGGAGTGCATCACGATGGGACGCACGCTCCGCTACCTCGGGCTGATCATCCTGGCGGCCACGGCCTGGCTTCTCCTGGCCGACCTCGCCGGCTGGGTCCCGAATGGGACGTCCGATCGGTGGACTTCGACAGGGCTGCTCGCCGGTCTCGCCTGTCTCGGCGGCGGGATCCTGCTCCGGCTGTTCGTGCCGCTGGGCCGGGAGATCGGCCGAGATCGCTGCGCTCGATGCGGCGCGCCGGTGGAGAAGGGACATCATCTCTGCCGGGACCACCTGAAGGCCGCGCTGGACGAGGCCCGCGACCGGACCCGGAAGTCGATGCAGGCCGGGCCGGACGCGAAGCGATCCGGCTTCTCGTCGTTGTAGGGCCCACCGGGACGGGCAAGTCCGAGACCGCCGTGCTCCTGGCGGAGCGGCTCGGCGGCGAGATCGTCGGCTGCGACGCGCTGCAGATCTACTCCGGCTTCGACGTCGCCACGGGAAAGCCCTCCACCGATTGGAGGCGACGGGCCCCGCATCACCTGGTGGGCGTCGCCGATCCCCGCCGCGACTTCAGCCTCGGCGAGTACGTCCGTGCGGCAGACGTGGCGATCCTCGATATCGTCGCCAGCGGCCGCGTGCCCATCGTGGTCGGGGGGACCGGCATGTACCTTCGGGGCCTCCTGCGAGGCGTCATCGAGTCCCCCGGACGCGACGCGGCGCTCAGGCAACGCCTTCGCTCGATGGCGGCGCGTCACGGGACCATGCGGCTCCACCGCTGGCTGTCGGCGCTGGATCCCGTCTCGGCGGCGAGGCTTCCCCCGGCGGACACGCAGCGAATCGTACGCGCGCTCGAACTCGCGCTGGGGGGCGGCGGGACCTGGAGCCGCAGGCTCTCGGGGCAGGGGACGTGGTCCTCCGGACGCGAGCGGTACGGCTCGCTCAAGGTAGGTCTCGACATGGACCGCGGGTTGCTGTGGGAGAGGCTCGCCGCACGGGTCGACGGCTTTTTCGCCGCGGGACTCGTCGACGAGGTCCGTTCGCTGCTCGCGGACGGGGTGCCGGCGAGCGCGAACGCGTTCAGGGCCATCGGCTACCGGGAGGTCCTGGCGGCGCTCTTGGCCGGGAAGGACCCCGAGGCCTTCCGCGACGCGGTGAAGAGCAGCACCCGCCGCTACGCGAAACGTCAGCGCACCTGGTTCCGGAAGGAGGGGGGCATCATCTGGCTCGATGCCGCAGAGGGGCCAGAGCGTCTCGCGGTCCGGGTCGGTTCGCGTTGGCACGAGGCGCCCTGAGTGGCGGGGCGGACTCCGCCCGGAGCGTCCGGAACCCCGTGTTATACTCCGGCTCGCCCCGCCGCCGGGTCGTCCGGAGGATGCCATGAACGCAGACGAGGCGAACCTTCAGAATGACTTCTTCAACCGCGCGCGGAAGGAGCACCGGACCGTCACCATTTTCCTGACCAACGGGAAGAGGCTGACGGGACGGATCAAGTCGTTCGACAAGTTCACCCTCCTGCTGGAAGGGCCCCACGGCGAGTTGATGCTCTTCAAGCACGCGATCTCGACGGTCAGCGTCACCGGCGATGCGGAGGCGTGGGTCCACCCCGACGACGAGGCGGCGCACCGCGACGCCCAGGGCCGGACGGACCGGCCCGCCGCGCGCAGCACCTGACTCGGTTCGTGGAGTGGCTCAGCGGCGGAAGAAGCCCTTGCGCTCCCCTTCGCCGTTCCCCGGGGTCGGCCCGACGCCGGCCAGCTCGCGCACGCGGGCGTTGAGCCGCTCGACCTTGGCCTCGTACTCTTGGCGCACGACCTGAACCTGGCGGCCGAGCCTCTCGTTCTCGGCGCGAAGCGCCGTCAGCTCGCCGTCGGTCGACGCGGTGCCGTGGGTTTGGTGCTGCACCTCGCCCTTCAAGCGCGCGATCTCGGTGTCCCGCTCGGAGACGTCCAGGCGATGCCGCTCCTGGAGCTCGTCGTAGAGCTTCTTGACCTCCTGGAGCTCGATGATCCTCGAGAAATCGCTCAGGGGCTCGGTCATGGCCACTCCTTCGCCGGCATCCGCCTGCTCCGAAGCGTACAGGAACTTCCGGAGCATCAGGTCGAGGTCGTTGGGCCGGCTGCTCACCGCGAGGGCGGCGTCCTTGGCGACGACGCCGTGGAGCACCAGCGCGGCCAGGGACTGGTTCATCGACTGCATCCGGTGGTACGCGACCGAGTTCTCGATCTCCTCCTCGAGCGCCTCGAGGCTCCCCTCCAGGATCAGCTTCGACACGCGCGGGGACTGGCGGAGGATCTCCACCGCCGCGACCAGGCCGGCCCCGTCCTTCTTCTCCACGAGCTTGAGGGAGACCACCGCCTGCAGGACCGTGGCGAGCTGCTGCCGGATCTGCCGGTGGTGCCCTTCGCTGAACATGTCGATGATGCGGTCGATGGTCTGCGCCGCGCTGTTCGTGTGGAGGGTGGAGAAGATCAGGTGGCCGGTCTCTGCGGCGGTGAGGACCGTTTGCACCGTCGTGAGGTCCCGCATCTCGCCGACCATCACCACGTCGGGATCCTGCCGGAAGACGTTTCTGAGCGCTTCCGCGAACCCCGGGGTATCGGTGCCCACCTCACGCTGGGTGACCGCGCCGAGGTTGTCCTTGAGGAGGAACTCGATCGGGTCCTCGATGGTCACGATGTGAACGAGGCGCGTGTTCGCGATGAGGCGCAGGAGGCCCGCGAGGGTGGACGACTTGCCGGAGCCGGTAGGCCCGGTGATCAGCACGAGGCCCTGCGGGAGCTGCGCGAACTCCGACAGCACCGGCGGAAGCCCCCAATCCTCGAGGGAGGGGAAGTCGAACGGGACCCGCCGGAACACCGCGGACACCGTCCCCCGCTGCAGGAACACCGAGGCCCTGAACCGCGACACCCCGGAGAGGCTGTAGCCGAAGTCCGCCGAGAACCTCTCCTCGAGGGCCTTGCGCTGCGCTTCGCTCAAGATGCTCAGGAGCATCTCGCGGATCAGGTCGGGATGGAGCGGATCGGTCTTGAGCGGCAGCAGTTTTCCGTGGATGCGGACCAGAGGGGGCCGCATCGGCTTCAGATGGAGGTCCGAGGCCTCCTGCTTGACCATGAAACGAAGCAGGTCGTCGATCTTCATGGGCGTCTTGTCTTCCACGTGCTTCCCGGGCGGAAAATCCCGCGTCCCTTGACGAATGGAACATAGGTGCGGGAAACGGCCGAGTCAATCTCGTTGACGCCTTTCGCGGGGCTGCGCTATAACCCGCCCCCGATGCACCGGGGGAGGTGAACCGGGCCCCCACGGCGAGGCCCACCGGGAGCGAGGTTGGTCGAACCTCTCGATCTGGACGAAGAGTCACGCAGGGCGCTGGAATTCGACGCCGTGCTCGACGCGGTGGCCGCTCACGCGGCGACCGGGGCCGGAAAGGAGCGGATCCGTTCGATGTCCCCCCGGTTCGATCCCGGGGGACTCGAGGCGGAGCACGCCGCCGTCGCGGAGGCGGCGCGCCACCTCGGCGAGCGCGGCCGGCTGGTGCAGGGGGGCCTTCCCGATCCCGCCGTG
>JAIQFR010000070.1 GCA_020073205.1 Terriglobia bacterium | reverse complement strand
CCCCACGCACCGCAAGGTCGTCGGCTACGACAACTACGGCGGCGACGTGTGCGTGAACAACTACACCACGGCCGACGGGGGGCACGGCACCTGGACGAGCCAGCACGCCGCGGGCTCGATCTCGAACATGTCCTCGAATCCCGACACGACGCACACGCCCAACGGCAACTTCGACGACGGGATCGCCCGGGGCGCCAAGGTCTACTTCCAGGACATCGGGACCTCGGCGGGAACGCTCGCCGCGCCGCTCGATCTCGGTCCGTCCATCACGGCCGCCATCGGCAAGGGGTCGTTCGTCCAGAACCACTCGTGGGGGACGTCGTCGCCCACCTACGACACCGAGGCGAGCAACCTCGACACGGCCATCTTCAACAACCCCGGGATGGTCGTGACCGTCTCCGCCGGCAACGGCGGCGCGACGGGGCAGGGGACGATCGGCTCCCCGTCCACGGCGAAGAACGTCATCTGCGTGGGCGGTGCGGACGCCGCGAACCCGAGCTTCATGTTCGCGGACTGCAACTGGGACGGAACGGCCGGCTGCGCGTCCACCGACCTCGGGTCCGGCAGGGGACCGGTGGCGACGTCGCTCCGAACGAAGCCGGACATCCTCGGTTACATGGCGTTCAGCGCCACGGTGGGAGGCGAGAACGAGGCGGGGGACCGTCCCCATGCCATGTGCCAGACCGACGCCACCAAGACGGTCTACTACGACTTCAGCAACCTCCAGAATTTCGGCGGCACGTCGTTCTCCGCGCCGGAGATCGCGGGGCTCGCGGCCGTCGCCCGCGACTACTTCGTGTCCGGGTACTACCCGGGCGGCGCGCCGAGCGGCAGCGCCGTGACTCCCACCGGCTCGCTGATCAAGGCCCTGATCCTCGCCTCGGGCGAGGACATGGCGTCGACGGCCTTCCCCACGACGAGCATCTCGCTCGCGAAGCGGTACAGCAACGACGTGGGGTACGGCCGGGCGAACCTCCGCTCGGTCCTGCACATCGGGAGCGGTGCGCCGTTCCTGTGGGTCAAGAATGGCGACTCGCTCGGTGACGGCTCCACCAAGACGTTCCTCTACAACGTCAACGGAAACAGCATCCCGCTGCGGGTCATGATGGTCTACTACGACGCCGCGGGCAACGCGATCCAGAAGGACGCGGACCTCAAGGTCACGATCGGGGCGAACGTCTACTGGGGGAACAACTTCTCCGGCGGCTGGAGCACCTCGGCCACCTCGGTCCGCGACCACACCAACCCGACGGAAGGCGTCTTCCTCGACGCCGCGCACGGGCTGCCCGGATCCGGGACCGTGCAGGTCGACGTGATCGGCTTCAACGACCCGGGAGGGATGAACTACTCGCTGGTGGTCTCGGGCGACGTCGCGGCGCAGGACGTCACGCAGGTCTCGCTGGACAAGGGGAAGTACAACTGCTCCGATACCGTGACCGTCACGGTGAACGACGCCGCCGCCAGCTCGCCGGTCTCCGTCACGCTGACGAGCCGCAATTCCGTCTCGACGGTCATCGACACCCAGGTCGTGAGCTGCACCGGCTCGGGTGGGGTGTTCACCGGGAGCATCGCCACCGGCAGCGGCATCGCGGTGGCGGACGGCGGGAGCCTGACCGCGACCTACGCGGCGGTCACCCCTGCCGTCGCGGCCGTCTCCTGCCAGGTCGCCGTCGCCGACGGCGGGTACATCATCGAGGGGGGCTGCGACAACAACGCAGCGGGCACCGACGCGATCTCCGGCCCGCTGTTCAACGGCGGGAGCAACGAGTTCTACACGAAGTACATGGACGCCGGAGAGTACAACGCCTACACGGTCGGGTTCGTGAACCAGACCGGGGCTGCCCTGACGGACCTGCACGTCCACCTCAGCTTCTCGGGAGCCGGGGCGTCCAAGATGACCGCCCTCAACAACGACATCTTAGTGGGCGCGGTCCCCGCAGACGGGCTCACCGGCGCGGTGTTCCAGGTGTTCACCGACCCGTCCACCGCCGGTCTCACGCTCGTCAACATGAACTTCGACATCACGTCGCCCGCGGACGGGTTCACGACGGCGAAGCGCCTGACCCAGATCCGCCCGCTGCAAGCCAACGACATCGTCACGAGGCAGAAGCACTGCAGCGTCTTCGACACGAGCCCGCTTCCGTCTTCGGCGTGGTACGAATCGGTGATCACCGGCGCCACCACCAACCCGTGGCGCTGGATCGGGAGCGCGACCCAGCCCGCCACGGTGGGCAGCGAGAACCGGACGGACGGCATCTGCAGCAGCAGCGCGGCGAACAAGGGGATGATGGTGGGCAACTCGGCCACCACCGCGGCGAACAACTTCAACAACAACGCCGACTCGTTCCTTCTGACGAACTTCCAGCCGGTCCTGACGGGGAACAACGCCAACGGCCAGCCGTACTTCTACCAGTGGAAGTGGCACTCGTTCTACCACGCGTCGGAGACCCTCTCGAATCAGGGCGGCGTGTGGGGAGCCTTTTACGACGATCAGTGGAACAGCACCACGAATCCCACGGGGGACCAGGCGAGTGCTTTCCCGATCGTGGTCTGCTGCTACTACCAGACGATCTTCGATTACGTGGGGATCTGGAACTGGGAGACGGCCAACACGGGGACGCCGGACGATCCCCACTTCGGGCCCAGTACCGGGGGAGCCCCGAACCAGATCATCATCACGTTCAACGGCGTGGGGGGTCAGGCCACGACCAGCACCTGGTTCGCGTACGGCCACGAGCACACGGACATCTACTACTTCAACGGCGGGACCGGTCACGGCACGCACCGTGACGTCGCGCTCGACGACGACGACCTCGTGTACGACCAGTGGTACGCGGACGCCCAGGTCGGGAACTCCTGCGGCGTGGGCGGCCAGGTGGGGCAGGTCGCCTTCGACCGGTACAGCTACGACAACTGCCCGTCGTCCACCGCTGTGCTGAGCGTGGTGGACGCCAATGCCACTTCGCCGCTGACGGTGACCGTGACGAGCCCGGGGACCGGCGACAGCGAGGTCGTGACCCTGACGGGGTCGGCGCCCTTCTTCTCGGGGACGCTGACCCTGGCGACCAACACCGGCGCCGGCAACAACAACGGGGTGCTGTTCGTCTTGCCCAGCGAGACCATCGCCGCCACGTACACGGACACCTCGCCGGCGGGGAGCACCACGACCCATGCCAACATCGGGTGCACCGGGGGCAACGTCCTGTACGTGTCCAACACGCAGGTCGCGGACAACGGGGACAACGACACGATCGCGGACAACAACGAGACCGTGACCCTGGACCTCACGATCCACAACGGCCTGGCGACGAACCTCACCAACACGAAGGTCTCGCTCTTCTCGACCTCGCCCAACATCGACTGCATCCCCGACAACCATGCGCTCTACGGCACGGTGGTCGCGGGGGCCGACGCGACGAACCCGCCGGGCGACCGGTTCACGTTCCACGTGGCGTCCGCGGTCGCCTGCACCGACCCGCAGAACCCGCCCAGCGCGCAGTTCACGGTGGTCATCACCGGGGACGGCTTCGACGGCTCCGCGACGCTCCAGACGTTCAGCATCAACCTGGACCTGGACAACACCGGCGGGAGCTTCAACTACACCCAGAACTTCAACGTGGATCCCGGTTGGTTGACCGGGGCGACGCCCGACGACACCGGCACGTGCTCGGGCTATTCCAACAGCTTCCACTGGTGCGCCGCGTGCGGGAATGGCAACGGCGGCTATGGGGCCTGGGTGGG
Source organism: Terriglobia bacterium (assembly GCA_020073205.1). Taxonomy (NCBI): domain Bacteria; kingdom Pseudomonadati; phylum Acidobacteriota; class Terriglobia; species Terriglobia bacterium. The sequence continues at coordinate 19,611 of JAIQFR010000070.1, read as the reverse complement.
CAACAACGCGTTCGGGACCGCACTCCAGACCTACCCGCCCAAGGACTCCTCGACGCTCTACTCGCCGGTCTTCCTGGCGAACGGCAACGTCACCCTGCAGTTCGACGTGGCGTACGAGACCGAGACCCCGTACGACGGCGCGATCGTCCAGAGCAAGGTGGGAGCGGGCAACTGGACCCTCCTGCCGTTCACCACGCCGGCCCAGGCGGCCACGTTCACGGGCGACTTCTGCAGCCCGCTGGCCTCCGGCGTCACGGCCTGGACCGGCGGGCCCGTCAGCTACACCACGACGAACGCGGCCACGGTCGCGGCCAGCGTCGGCCAGACCGTCCAGTTCCGGTGGAGGCTCGGATCCGACTCGTCGGTGGTGGCCGGCGGGCTCGGAGTGGACAACGTCAACATCGGTAACCTGCAGCAGCAGGTCTGCGAGCCGACCCGGAACACCGGCCTGCCGGGCTGCCCGGCGGCTTGCGTGGCTCCCAGCGCCCTCACCAACAACTCGGCGGTGGACGTCGATTCGAACGCGGACACGGGCGTCCAGGTGAGCTGGGCTCAGGACGCCGGCAACTGGGGCGACGGCGGGAGCGGCACCCGGACGTACGACGTGCTGAGAAACGGCTCCCCGGTCGCCACGGGGATCGCGTACGGCACGACCACCTACAACGACAACACCGGCGTGAACGGGACTTCCTACACCTACAGCGTCCGCTACAACAACGGCTGCGGCTTGAGCGCCGCGACCGCGGGCGTCGCGGCGGCCGACGTCGTCTGCTCGGCGACGACGCCCACCGGGCAGACGGTGGTCGCGTACGGCGCGGGGACCCTGAATTGGACCGCGGTATCCGGTGCGACCTGGTACGACGTGGTCCGGGGCACGCTCTCCGTGCTCCAGTCCAGCGGAGGTAACTTCACGACCGCAACCGACAGCTGCTCGTCCAACGACCAGGTGGGCACGTCCTACACCGACGGCAGCGTCCCGGCCCTCGGAGACGGCTACTGGTATCTCGTCCGGGCCGGCAACTGCGCCGGACAGGGCACCTACGACGAGGGTCAGCCCTCGCAGATCGGATCGCGCGACGCCGAGATCGCGGCGTCGGGGCACGCCTGCCCTTGAACTGCTTCCCCGCGGGCGCGCGATCGAGCGCGCCCGCGGGCATTCCGATGCGAACGCGCGCGGCGGCGGCCACCCGGCCGCCGCCGCTTTTTTCTGCCTCGGAATGCTAGACTCGGGGCGCCGTCAGAGGGCAAGGGGGAAGGGCCGGTTGGCCAGGTCGCAACGGGATTCCGGGGTCTCGCCTCGACCGGAAGGAAGCGGCGTCGCCCCGCGACTCGATCGGGTCGGGGAGCTTCTCGGTCCGCTCGCGCCTCTGGCGACGGTCGCCCTGGCGGCGGTCTTCGCGTTCAGGCGCCTGGACGATTTCGACACCTGGTGGCATCTCGCCGCGGGGCGGTGGATCGTCCAGCACAGGGCGGTCCCAAGCACCGACACGCTCTCCCACACGGTCCGGGATCATCCCTGGATCAATCTCGAGTGGGCCTACGAGGTTCTTCTTTACCTCCTTCATGCCGCCGGCGGCCCGGTCCTGCTGTGTCTCGCCGCCGCGGTCACTTGCTCGCTGGCGGTCTGGCTGCTCCTGCGGCTCGTCCGAGCGGAGCTCGGAGACGTCGGCGGCGCCTGGATCGTGCTGGCGGCGCTGCTCGTCATCGAGGACCGCTTCGTGATCCGTCCCGAGATGGTCTCCTTCCCGCTCCTCCTGGGGCTGCTCACCATCCTGGATCTCGGCCGGCGCCGCGAGGGGCGCGGGCTGTGGCTGCTGGTCCCGCTGATGGTGGTCTGGGTCAACGTGCACGGACTCTTCGTCATCGGCGTGTTCGCGATTCTCTGCGCGCTCGCGAGCGCGGTCGGCTCCCGGATTCCCGCTCTCCCCGCCAGCGTGAGGGAAGGCTCCCGCTGGGACGCCGCGTCGTTCCGGAAGCTGGCGATCTGGGGATCGGCGGCGATGGCGGCGGTCGTCGTGAACCCGTTCGGCCTCGCGGGGGCTCTTCTCCCGGTGAAGCTCTACACCCTGATCGACAAGTCGAGCCCGGCCCTCCAGTCGATCGGGGAGTTCCGGTCACCGTTCGCGGTCGACGTGGGCGGCGTCTCGATCGCGGCTTACAAAGGTCTGCTGGCCGTCGGCGCCGCTTCCATCCTGGTCGCTCTGGTCAAGGGCCTACGACGCGGTCCCACGGAGGGAGCCACCGGTGTCGAGGGAGTCGACTTGGGAAGCATCGCGTTCTTCGCGGGACTTGCGGCGCTGTCGGTCGTCGCCCGCCGGAACGCCGCGCTCTTCGCTCTCGGGGGAACGCCGTGCATCGCCCGGTCCCTCGGTTCGATCGTGCGATCCCTGCCGGCGCGGGCTCGCGACCGGCTCCGCGGATTCACCCCGCTCGCCGCTTGGGCGGCCGTCGTCGGCGCGATCGTCCTCGGAGCGCTCGTGGTCACGGGAACTTTCTACCGCTGGGACGGGCAGTGCCGGGAGTTCGGCGGCGGGATCCTCGAGGGGACGTTCCCGGTGCGCGCGGCGGCGTTCGCCCGGGAGGCTAGGCTCCCGCCGAAGCTCTACAACGACGTCGCCGCGGGAGGGTACCTCGCGTGGGACGATCCGATCGGCGAGGGTGTCTTCATCGACGGGCGGCTCGAGGTCTACGACTCGCGGTTCTTCCACGATTACGTCGCCGCGATGTACGACCAGGCGAAGTGGGAGGCCGAAGCCGACCGGCTCGGGATCGAGACCGTCATCCTGTTCCACCGCTGGGAGAACCGCCGTCTTCTCGTGGAGCGGCTCTTCCGCGGCGGCAAGTGGTCCCTGGTCTACGCCGACGAGGTCGCCGCGGTCTTCGTCCGCGCGAAGGGGAACGAGCAAGCCATCGCGCGGGCCGTCTCGTTGAGCGACCGTTACAACAGGGCGACGCGGGCGTGGCTCGAGCGTCCCATCCCGAAGATCCACTTCCCCGGGGGGCGGATCGAGGGAACGCGGTCCTTCGCGCGCCTCCTCGCCACCATCGGAGACGGGGACGGCGCGGCCGAGCAATACTCGAGGCTGTTCGAGCTCGGGATCCCGGAGCCGGAGGAGATCGAGACCCGGCTCCTCATGGCCAAGTACTTCTCGGAGTCGGGCCGAGCCGACCGGGCCAAGAAGGAGCTCGAGCGGATCCTCACGATGGACCCGGGAAACCGCGAGGCTCAGGAGAGATTGCGCGCGCGCTAGGGGCGCGGCTCGGGAGCCGGACGTCGGCCCGGCTCGCGTCGGAGCGTCGTCCGGCCGTCGTTCCCCGGGCGCCGGATTGTGTGGTGTAATCGGCCTCTTCGGCCGGTCGGGTCGGGAGAGGAGCTCGGGTGACCCACGGAAGAGCCCAGCGCCGCCGCCGACTCGAACGGGAGCCCCCAACCCGCTCGGGCCAGCCCGGTGCCTGGGAGCTGCCGGCCACCCGCGCGGCCGGGGCGGCCCTGGTCCTGATCCTCCTGACCTTCGCGGTCTTCCATCCGGTTCTCGGCTTCGGCTTCCTCGGCCTGGACGATCCCCGGTTCGTCAGCGCCAACGACGAGGTGCAAAAGGGGATTCGCGCGGAGAGCCTCCGCTGGGCCTTCACCACCACGGACCTCGGCTTCTACGCGCCGGTGACCGCGCTGTCGCACATGGTCGACTGCCAGATCTTCGGGCTGCATCCATGGGGCCATCACCTCACGAACCTCCTCCTGCACGCCGCGTCGGCCGTCCTGCTGCTCTTGTCGCTGCACAGGATGACGGGAGCCCTGAGGCCCAGCTTCTGGGTCGCGGCTCTGTTCGCCGTCCACCCGCTTCACGTGGAGCCGGTGGCATGGGTCGCCGAGCGGAAGGAGGTGCTCTGCGGGTTCTTCTGGATGGCCGCCATGCTCGCTTACGCCAAGTACGCCAGAGCACCCTCGCTTCGCCGCTACGTGGCGGTGATGGTCGCCTGCCTCCTCGCGCTCCTCGCGAAGTCCATGGCGGTGACCCTTCCCTTCGCCCTCCTCCTCCTGGACTTCTGGCCGCTCCGCCGCTGGCCGGGAGGATTCGCAGGATCCGGGCGGCCGGCACCGCTCAAGACGCTCCTCCTGGAGAAGGTCCCGTTGCTCCTGCCCGTCCCGCTCCTCGCGCTCATCACGCTGAAAGCGCAGACCGACATGGGAGCCCTGGGATCCTCGGAGGCCTTCCCTCTGGGCGAGCGAATCGCGAACGCCCTCTACGCGTACGGTGCCTACCTCTTCAAGGCCGTGGCTCCCGTCGGCCTGGCGGCCCTGTACCCGTTCGAGCACGGGGGGATGCCTCTCTTCAAGCCCGTGGGCGGCGCGCTGGCGCTCCTCCTCGGGACCGCGGGCGCCGCGCTCCTGGCCCGGAAGCGACGCTACGTCGCGATGGGCTGGTTCTGGTTCGTGGGGACCCTGGTGCCGGTCATCGGGCTCGTGCACGTGGGGTCGCAGTCCATGGCGGACCGCTACACGTACCTCCCGCTGGTGGGGATCTTCGTCATCGTCGCCTGGACGGCAGACGACGCGCTGACAGGTGTCTCCGCGGGCGCGAGGCGCGCGAGCGCGGTCGCGGCGGGCGTCGTCGTCGTGTCGCTCGGCGCCATGGCCTACGCTCAGACCTCGACCTGGAAGGACGACGAGGCCCTCTACACGCGGATCCTGCGGGTATCACCGAGGGCCGTCCTGGCCTATTTCAATCTCGGCAACCTCTACCTGTTCGAAAAGGGGGATCCGGAGACGGCGCGGGGGTACTACGAGAAGGCGCTCGTGGTCGATCCCCGCTACGGCGATGTCCAGCTGAACCTCGGGATCGCTCTGGCGCGTCAGCGGAAGACCCGGGAGGCGCTGGATCACTTCGAGGAAGCGGTCCGGCTCAAGCCGAGCCAGCCGGAGGCGAGGCTCAACCTGGCGACCGCGCTTCTGCAGAGCCGGCGGCTTCCGGAAGCGGCGGAAGCCTATCGAGCGTACCTCGCTCTTCGGCCGGACGATCGGAAGGGGCACTCGGGCCTCGGCCTCGTCTATGGCGAGATGGGGGACTGGGACCGGGCGACGGCCTCCCTCTCTCGTGCCGCCGAGCTGGGTCCCGGGGATGGCCCCACCATCAGCCTCCTCGGCTTCGCCCTGCTCAGGCGGGGAGACGAGGAGCGCGCGAGGAACGCCTTCGGTCGCGCCCTCTCCATCGATCCGGCACTTCCCCAGCCGCATTACTACCTGGGACTCATGGCGCTTCAAGCTGGGGACGTGGCGGGAGCCGAGGGACAGCTCGTCCCGTTGCGCCGTTTGGATCCGGGGATGGCCAGGTCCCTCGAGGACCAGATCGGCAGGACGCGGGCTTCAGGTCGTTGACATCACGGCGGGCAGAGCGACGACAGGTCCAGCGCGGCCCACCAGGGTCGCCCGTTCCGGGAGTCCGGCCGGCTACCGCGCAACGCCTCGCCGCTGCAGCTCCGCGAGGCGGGCGAGGACGGACTCGGCCTCCGCGGTGCGCTGCTCCACCTGCAAGAGCATGCCGAGGTTTCCCAGGGCTTCGAGATTGTCGGGCTGGAGCTTGAGGGCGCTTCGCAGAAGAGCCTCCGCCTCGGCGTAGCGCCGCTGCTCCCCCAGGAGGCCGGCCAGGTTGCTCAGGACCTCCACGGAATCCGGTTGCATCGTGAGGGCCTTCCTCAGGAGGACCTCGGCGTCCGCGAGGTGCCCCTGCCTCGCCAGGAGCCCCGCGAGATTGCTCATCGCCTCGATCGAATCCGGCTTCAGCTCGAGGGACCTCCTCATCACGCGCTCGGCCTCCGCCGAGCGCCCCTGGTCCTTCAGGACCTCGCCCAGGTTGTCCAGGACCTTGGGATCGTCCGGAGTCTTCTCGAGGACTTTCCGCAGCAGGACCTCGGACTCGGCGAACCGCTGCTCTTTGAGCAGGACACCCCCGAGACTTCCGATCGTGGCCACGGAGTCCGGCTTCAGCTCCAGTGCCTTCCTGAACTGGCTCTCGGCTTCGGTGTAGCGTCCCTCGTGCTCCAGCGCGGCCCCGAGGTAGCTGTGCATCGTCGGGCGTCCTTCGTGCTCGAGAGCCGCCCCCATGAACAGGCGCATCGTCGAGCTGGTCTTCATGACCTCGAGGGCGTGCTGGAACAGCGTGATCCCGTCGTTCCAGTAGCCCACCTGCACCGACGTGAGCCATGCCAGCCCGCCGAGGATCGCCGCCGCGCCCGTTCCCACGCACCACGCCGGGAAGCGGAGCGCGCCGACGAGCGCCTTGGCTCCCCAGGCCAGGCCGATGAATACCCCGATGAGCGGCACGTACGTGTACCGATCCGCCCACCCTTGGAGGCCCACCTGCACCAGGCCGATGACCGGAACCAGCGTGCCGAGGTACCAGAGCCAGCCGACGAGGAAGTACGGGTGACGCCGCGCGAGGGACCCGGCCGCCGCCGAGGTGCCGATCAGGAACGAAGCGGACGCCACGAGCTGCCAGGTCGGGAGCCCGTTCCAGGGATGGGGGTAGAACACGGCCAGACCGCTCGGCCAGACCATCATCCAGAGGTAGCGCACGTACGAGACGAGGGCGTTCCCGAATCGGAGTTGAAACGGCATCTGCTCCAGCGATCCGACGCTTCCCCCGGCTTTCTGAACGAGGTAGGTGACGACGGAGACCCCGATCGCCAGCCCGAACAGGGGCAGCTTCTCCGCCAACAGCCTCGCGGCGTCGCGCCGCCAGCCATCCCCGGCTCGGAAACGCCCCAGGGGCCAGTAGTCGAGCAGCAGGAGCACCATCGGGAGCGTGACCAGCATGGGCTTGGCCGCGAGGCCCAGGGCGAGGCAGGCGATCACCCCCAGGTAACGGACGGCCCCGGGCCGCCTCGTGTAGCGGCCGTACGCTCCCAGGGTCAGGATCCAGAAGAGCGTGCTGAGCACGTCCTTCAGCTCCGAGACCCACGCGACGGATTCCACGTGCAGGGGGTGGAGGGCGAACAGCGCGGCGACGAAAGCTGCGGGCCACAGCGCGTCCGCGTCGGAGGCGCTGCGTCCGGCGAGCGACCTCAGCACCAGGAAGAGGAGGACGGCGTTCAGGGCGTGGATCAAGAGGTTCAAAAGGTGGTGGGCGCCGGAGTTCAGCCCGAAGAGCTGCGCCATCGCCATGTGAACGAGCCAGGTGAGCGGCTGCCAGTTGGACGCGTGGCCGGTCGTGAGGGCCCAGCGGACGTTCGCGAGAGTGAGACCTCCGGTCACGTGTGCGTTCTCGACGACGTGCTGGCCGTCGTCGTAGGTGATGAAATGCGCACTCGTGATCTGCCAGTAGACCAGCAACGTCAGTGCCGCCAGGGCCGCGGAGATCGCGAGCCCCGTCGCGCCCCGTGACGCGAGGCGAGTCGGGACCGCGCCCCCGGACCGGGTCTCCTGCGACGCGGGCTGCCTCTTCCGATCTCGTTTTCCCATGCCTCGCCACTCGACTTGATGGTCCCAGATGATAGTCCATGTCGGCGTGGGCGAGCGGTGGGCGCGGTCAGGGGACGACGACGATCCTCCGCCTCGAGCGCCTCCTCGGCCTTCGCACCGGCGCATCGACGTCCGGCCAGCCGGCACGCGGGAGGAGCTTGCGGATCTTCGCGACGAGGATCCTCCCGTTGATGGGCTTCGAGACGAAGTCGTCGCAGCCGGTGGCGAGAGCGGCGTAGCGGCGGCCGTTCCGGACGTCCGCGAGCAACAGGATCGCGGAGCGGCGGCCGTCCTCCGTCGCCTTCAGCTCCTTGCACACCTCGAAACCGTGCTTCCGGGGGACGAGGTCCTGGATCAGCGTCAGGTCGGGAAGGTACCTCTTGAACGCCGCGATCCCGGCGACCCCGTCCCTCGCCACGATCGGCTGGATCCCGAGCGAGGACAGCAGGCCGCGGATCCGGCAGATGCTGCACGGGTCGTAGTCAATGAGGAGGACCGTCACGTTCATCGAGGCTCTCGACCGGGGAGCAGGCTCGCGCGATCCCGGCGACCGTGTAGATACGGAATCCCCGGGGAAATTCAAGGAGGTCTTTCGTAATCGTCCTCGGGTCCCCCTGAGAATCGCCGAATTCGCCGACGGGGCGGCGGCGGGATTGCAACAACAGCAGGGTCGCGCGGAGGCCCTGGTCGGGGAACCGCCGCGGAGCCGCCGCCGTCCCGACGCTAGCGGAAGTAGACGGGACGGATCACGACCCACTGCGCGAACACGACGGAAGCCAGCAGCAGCGCGGGCAAGGCGAAGGCGACCGCGCGCCGCGAGGAGCCGGAGCCGAGCGCGAGCGACCTCTCGATCCCCAGGCCGATGAGCGTCGCCGACGCTCCGATCGACGGATAGAGGAGCCGGCCCTGCTCGGCCCAGAACAGGAGGTCGAAGGCGAGGAGCGAGGCGAGGTTCAGGGTCGCCGCCGCCCAGAGGAGCGCGAGCGTCGGCCGCCCCGCACCGGAGGCGTCCCCCACGCCGTGCGGGAGCAGCGTCGCGAGGCTCGTCAGGCTCAGCAGCCCGTAGAACAGGTATTGCCCGAGAGGAAGACGAAGCGTCAGCCACCCGAAGCGTCCCCAGAAGCTCGTGAACAGGATCGGAGCGAGCTTCCTCGATAGGTATTCCCAGCGCAGGCCGGGCGGGAGAACGAAGATCGGATGGATCATGCTCCGCGTCTTCCAACCGAAGAAGTCCAGTCCGCCGTAGATCCATGCGTTCCGCACGTAGAACCACCCGGCGATCCCCACTGCAATCGCGGCCAGGAGGGCCAGGTCCCGGGAGAAGGCCCGGAACCCCGGCGATCTCCGCCAAAGAACCACGGCGACGGGAATCGAGAGGAACATCATGTTCGGCTTCGCGAGCATGCCCAGCCCCAGGAACGCCCCGAGGAGCGCGACGTCCAGGCGCCCGGCGCGCTCGCTCCTCAGAACGGCCGCCGTCCGCCACAGCGCGAGGGTTGCGAAGGCCGTCACCAGGTTGTCGTTGTTGAGCAGGCCCGACAGGTAGACGAACTGCGGATTGAAGGCAACGACCGAAAGCGCGACGATCTGCGCGCATCGCCGCCCCGGTGCCGCCTCCCGCGCCAGGAGGTGGAGGCCCGCGAGCGTCGTGAGTCCGCACAGCGTCGAGAAGACCCGCATCCAGTGGACGGACCGAAGCGGCCCGGGGGCGAGCGGTCCCCCCTCCGGATGCACGAACAGATTCGGCTCGGTACCCCGTGGAAAGCCGAGCCAGAGGGGATTCATCGCCGGGAGCGTGCCGCCCCTCGACGCCATCCGGGCCAGCTCCTTGAAGCTCACCACGCCGATGTGGCTGATCGCGGCGCCGCGCTCGGGGTCCGCCACGCGCAGGATCGCCGCCGGAACCAGGTAATAGAGGGGCGGGCCGAATCCTTCCGTGTCGGCCGTGCGCTCGGGATCGGTCTGCACCGGGAGGCCTCTTCCCTGCGCGAGGAGCCGGGCGTAATGGAAGTGGCTGTGCTCGTCCGGCCCGTCGAAGGGAGGGAAGAGGAGGTTCGAGGACAGGGAGAGGACCACGAAGCACGCGGCGATCGCGGCGAAGGCTCTCCACGGGAGGTCGCCGTCGTTCCCGCGGGGCCGCTCCTCCTGCTCCGGTCGATCGCTCCCCAACGCTTCCGTCCTCCGCGACGTCGCGATCGGCCGAAGAATACCCCGGTTCGGAGCGCGGGGGATGCCGGGCCCGATCCCCCTTCCGTGGCGCTCGGGTCCGTGGCACGATCTCGCGCATGGAGGATCGGGGACGGCGGCGAGCGGCGTGGGCGTGGCGCGGAACGGCCTGTCTTGCCGCGGCCGTCTTCCTCGTCCTCTGCGCGGCCGCGGCGCGCCGGGAGACGCCGACCATCGACGAGTTCGCGCACCTTCCCGCGGGATGCGCCTACTGGAGCCAGGGCGCGCTGACGCTCTACTGCAAGAACCCGCCCCTCCTCAAGTTCTGGCTCGCGCTCCCGGTCGCGACGGATTCCGGGGTGACGATCCCGCGTTTCTCCGGCAACCCGCTGGGGTGGGGGCCCTGGGAATACGGCCAGAGATTCATGGGGGCCAACCGGGAACGGTACTTCGACCTCTTCTTCCGCGCGCGCCTGATGGTCGTGGCGCTGGGCCTCCTGACCGGGATCCTCCTGTACGCTTGGAGTCGCGAGCTGTTCGGGGAGCGTGCCGCCGCGGTCGCGGCGTCGCTCTTCTTCCTCTCGCCGCCGGTCCTCGCGCATTCCCATCTCGCGACCCTCGACGCGGGGTGCATGCTCACGGTGCTGGTCGCCTGCTGGGCGCTGCGCTGGGCCTGCCGTCGCGGCGGGGCCGGCGCGATGGCGCTCGCCGGAGCGGCGCTCGGTCTCGCCATGGCCGTCAAGTTCACCGGTCTCCTGATCGCGCCGGCGGCCCTGATCCTCCCCGCCCTGAGCCGCCGCGAGCCGGCGGTCACGCGGCGGCGGCGGCTCTCGCTCTGGGCGCGCGACGCCGCGATCCTCTTCGCGGTCGCGCTCTTGGTCGTGAACGCATCCCTCGCGTTCCGCGGGTCGCTCCGCCGGCTCGACGGCTATCGCTTCCATTCCGGCTTCTGCGTCGGACTGCAGCGGGCGCTGCCGGGCGCCCTGCCGGTCCCGCTGCCGCAGGACTACGTGGTGGGATTCGACGCGCAGAAGCTGGACACCGAGGCGGGGGAATTCTCGAGCTATCTCCATGGGGAGTGGTCTCCCGAAGGGTGGTGGTACTACAACCTCGTGGCGCTCTTTCTCAAGACCCCCATCCTCGTTCTGATCCTCGCCGCCGCCGGGATCGTGGCTTGGAAGTGGCGCGGAATCGGCGCGGCGGAGACCTGGCCGGTCGTCCTTCCGTGCGCGAGCCTCTTCCTGTTCCTCTCGGTCTTCAACCGGCTCGACGTCGGGATCCGATACCTTCTGCCCCTCTTCCCGTTCCTCCACCTCGCCGCCGGGAGCACGCTCGCGGAGCCTCGGGTGCCCCGGCCCGGGCGCTCGAGGGATCTCCTCTCGGCGGTCGCGATCGCGCTGGGTCTCGTGACCGCGATCACGGCGTCCTCGGACCCGCTCGCGTACTTCAACTGGATCGCGGGCGGATCGTCGCGAGGGCACGAGTGGCTGCTCGACTCGAATCTCGATTGGGGCCAGGACCTCTACCGCGTGCCGAACGCGGTGGCGCGGCTCGCTCCCGGCGGGCCGATCGGGCTGCTCTACTGCGGACACGTCGACCCGTCGTTGTACGGGCTGCAGTATGCTCCGGTCCCGCCGCAGCCCATCGCCGGTGTCCTGGCCGTGAGCGTGAATTTCGTCATGGGCATGCGATACCTCGCGCCCGCTCCCGATGGAAAAGTCGCCTGGGTGAAGCCCGAGCATCTGGCCTGGCTGCGGTCGTACGAGCCCGTCGCGCGGCTCGGCTCGATCTGGATCTACGACACGCGGGAGAAACGACGGGACACCAGGTAGTTTCGCGTCATCGCGTAAATTCAGGAAGGTCGTCGTTTCGTTTCGATCCACGGGGCCGCGGCATTTCGACGCGGTCGCGTCCTCGATCCCACAATAAAAGACCAAATCGCGCCTGTTTCGCCTCTCTTGCGTCGCTTCCATCCTCCGTGGCATCCGCCTTGCGGAACCCTGGGAACGAACGGATCCCGCAGTTCCGGTCGCAGGCGACCCTACGCTCTGAAACCGGTAACGCCTTCTCCGAACGTCTCATCGCGACGCGGACGCCGGGATCCCCGAGGAAAGGAGGACGTGATGAAACCGACCCTTCTCGTGCTTTCAGTCGTCGCCGTGCTGGCGACGTTCACGGGATGCGCCGAGATGCCCGCGCAGGACCTCGACGCGGCCAAGCAAGCGTTGGACAACGCGAAGAGCGCGCAGGCCGCCGATTACGCGCCGGATGCCTGGCGAGTGGCGAGCGATGCGGAGACACGGCTCGAAGCGGAGCTGGCCGCCCAGGGAGATCGGAGCGCGCTGTTCCGCTCCTACTCGAAGGCCCGGGACATGGCCGCGGAGGTCAAGCGAAACGCGGAGCAGGCCGTGGCCGATGCCGCCACCGGCAAGGAAAAGGCCAAAGAGGAAGCGACCCAGCTGATGGCTCAGGCGAAGCAAGCGAACGAGCAGGCGCAGCACGATCTCGCCTCGGCGCCGAAGGGGAAAGGGACCGAGGCGGATCTGGCGAGCCTGAAATCCGACACCGAGAGCGCCCAGACGACGCTCCAGGACATGGAGGGCGCGTTCGACCGAGGCGACTACCTCGGAGCCAAGATCAAGGCTCAGGCCGTGATCCAGGCGGCGGATCAGGTGCGGAAGGAAATCGAGAAGGCCAAGAGCGCGCGCAACGGGGAGCGACACGCCTGATCGATCGCGGATTCTCGGGGCGCGGCCGGTCGCGGCCGCGCCCCACCCACCGCCCGCCCGCGTGCGGCGGGCTCCCGATCCGAGGAGCGCGAGACCTACGATGAATGCCGAGACCGATCTCGAGTATCCCGCGCCGCTGGTCGTGATGTCGAACCGGCTCCCGTACGATCTTCCGAGGAAGCCGGGCGGTCGCCCGTCGAGGAAGAACGTGGGAGGCCTCGTCAACGCGCTCGAGCCCGTCCTGGCCGAGCGCGGGGGCTCGTGGATTGGTTGGGACGGCTCGCCGCTTCCGTCCGGCACCGCCGTCGCCGCCGCGATGTCGGAGCCGCCCGCGCCCGGCCGGGCCGGCTTCCACGGCGTCCCGCTGAGCGAGCGGGAAGTCGCGCTCTACTATCACGGCTTCTCCAACCGCGCTCTCTGGCCCCTCTTCCATGGCTTTCCCGAGACGGCGGTCTTCGCACCGGAGAGCTTCGCCGCCTACCGGCGGGTGAACCGCCGCTTCGCGGAGGTCGCCCTCGGCCGCGCCTTGAGCGGGAGCCGGGTTTGGGTCCACGACTTCCACCTGATGCTCGTCCCGCGGATCTTGAGGGACCTCGGTTACCGCGGGCGCATCGACTTCTTCCTTCACATCCCGTTCCCGCCGCCGGAGATCTTCCGCGTGCTCCCGTGGCGGGAGGAGATCCTCCGCGGGCTCCTGGCCGCGGACGCCGTGGGGTTCCATATCGCGTCCTACCGGGACAACTTCGCTCAGGCCGCTCGGGAACTCGTCGGCGCGGAGATCGTCGCGCGAGGACGCGGCGCAGCCTCCATCCTGCGCCACCGGGGGGGAGAGACGTCCGCGGTCGCGGTCCCCATCGGGATCGACGTCGCCGACTTCGAGCGCATCGCGAGGCGCCCGGAGATCTCCGCCCGCGCGCGGGACCTGAGGGAGGTCCACGGTAATCGCCGCATCCTCTTCGGGGCGGACCGGCTCGACTACACGAAGGGAGTCCGGGAGAAGCTGCAAGTCCTCGAGCGGTTGCTATCGGTCCGACCGGAGGCCGCGGGCCGCGTGGTCCTGATCCAGATCGTCGTGCCCAGCCGCCACCAGGTGGAGGAGTATCGGGCCATGAAGCGCGAGATCGACCGCGAGGTCGGCCGGATCAACGGGGAATACGGCAGGGAGGGGTGGATGCCCATCCATTACCGGTACCGGGCGCTGTCGCGGGAGGAGCTGGTCGTGCATTACCTCGCCGCGGACGTCGCGCTCGTCACGCCGCTCCGGGACGGCATGAACCTGGTGGCATCGGAGTTCGCCGCGTCTCGCGTGGACGAGGACGGCGTGCTCATGCTCAGCGAGTTCGCCGGGGCGGCGGAGAGGTGCTCCTCGGCGATCCTCGTCAACCCCTACGATCTCGAGGGGTGCACCGAAGCGCTGGGGACGGCGCTCGCGATGGACCGCCTGGAGCGACGGGCACGCATGGTGGGCCTCCGCGCGGCGGTCCGGTCGAACCCGGTCGCGAGGTGGGCGGAGCGCTGCCTCGAGCAGGAGGAGCCTCGGGCCCGCGTGGCGACGGCGGCGTGGCGCGGCGCGGGCGCTCCTTCGCGAGCCCCGCGGTTCCGGATCGTCGAGCCATGAGGCGGAGCCCCTCCGCGAGCCTGGCGATGGAGGTCGCGCGAGCGGCGCAGCGGAGAGGAGCCGCCCGCCTCCTCGTCCTCGACGTCGATGGAACGCTCGCGCCGATCGCCCCGACGCCGGGGGAGGCGCGGGTGCCGAAGGCCACGCTTGACGCGCTCCACGGACTCGTCCGTCTCGGCTGGTCGATCGTGGTCGTATCCGGCCGGCCAGCCGAGGAGGCCCGCCGCATGGTCCCGGTCCCGGGGGTCCGGGTCTTCGGAAGCCACGGCCTCGAGCGCCCCCGCGCTCGCGGTCGCCACGTCGCGCTGGCCCCGAGGATCCGCCGGCGCCTGGCCCTGCTCGCCGCGGCGGGAGCCCGCCTGGCCTCGGGGATCGACGGGGCGTGCGTCGAGTCGAAGCCCGCCGGTGTCGCGTTTCACGACCGGACGATCCCACGGCCCGGCCTCGCGCGTTGGCGAAGAGGGGTCCGCGAGCTGCTGGCGGCATCGGATCTCGCCGGACTCGAGGTGATCCGGGGCCACCGCGTCGTGGAGGTCCGGCCGGAAGGCGTTCACAAGGGCACGGTGCTCGACGCGGCGGGTCGCCTTCCGGCGAAGGGGAAGCCGGATCCGAGCCTCGTCGCGCTGGGGGACGACCGGACGGACGAGGACCTGTTCCGCGCGATCGGAGGACGCGGTCTCGGGGTCCGGGTCGGGCGGAGCCGTCTCGCGACCCACGCGACCCGCCGGCTCCCGTCGCCGCGGGCGGTCCTGCGTTTCCTGGAACAGGTGGTGGAGGCGTCGAGGGGCGAGCGATGACTTCGCAAGACGTCTTTCACGCGCGGTCGGCCGTGCCGTTCCGGTTCGTGGATTACGAGGGCCTCGTGATGCCGACGGGCCTCCGTGCGGCGAACCTCAAGGAGCTGGCCGACCTGCTCCGCATCGTGCCGTCCGAGGCGATCCACCACCACCTCCACCGGACGCCGCTCAGCCACCGGTTCGGTGTCTGGGACTACCCGAACGACTTCGCGCAGTGGGCCGCCCACTCGCTGGAGGACCTGGCGCTCGCCGAGAAGCTCGCGGCGCTCGACCCTTACGCCCACCGGAGCTTCGAGGAGACCCGCGACTCGATCGTGGACCTCATCGAGGACCATCTGGACGGCCTGGCCAGGGTGCCGTGGGTCCGCCCCGGGTTCGAGTTCCACTTCGCGAGCGGCCGCTTCCAGGCGTACCCCGGCGATCGCGAGGTCTCCTCCCTCGCCGAGATGAGGGACGCGCTGGCCTCCCTGCCGCTCAGCTCGATCTACTATCACTTCCACGAGGCGCGGCTGCGCGTTCCCGGCGAAGAGTCGGACGACTTCTCCCGGTGGATCGAGGGGCAATTCGGTCCCCTCCCGATCGTCGAGCGCCTCCGCCGGATCGACTTCTACTTCTACTCCCTCGACGACCTGCGCGCGCGGATCGTCGCGCTCTTCGACCAGGAGCGGCCTGGGGGGGAGCCGTGAGCGCGCCCGGCCTGAGCGACTACGCGCCGATCGTCGGGCGCGAGCGGATCGACAACCTCAGGCGGCTGGCGCGGCGCCTCGAGGGGCTCAAGGTCGTCGTGGTGAACTCGACCCGCGTGGGTGGAGGCGTGGCGGAGATGTTGAACCGCCACGTGCCGCTCTTCGGCGAGCTGGGCATCGCGATCCGGTGGGAGATCGTCGAGGGGACGCCGGAGTTCTTCGAGGCGACGAAGACGATGCACAACGCACTCCAGGGCGCCCCCCGCGACCTGACGCCGGCCCTGCGGGCCGCCTACCTCGAGACCAACCGGAGGAACGCCGGGAGGCTCGATTTCGACGCCGACGTCGTGGTGATCCACGATCCGCAGCCCGCGGCGCTCATCGATCACGCGACCCGGACGTGTCCCTGGGTCTGGCGCTGCCACATCGACGCCTCCCGCCCGCACCGGAGCGTCTGGCGCTTTCTGCGTGGGTTCATCAGCCGGTTCGACGCGAGCGTCTTCTCCATGCCCGCGTTCGCCCAGAACCTCCCGCACCCCCAGTACGTGATCGCGCCGTCCATCGATCCTCTCGCCCCGAAGAACCGGGACATGGAGGAGGGCGAGGTCGACCAGGTCCTGGCCCGCTTCGGCCTCGACCGGTCGCGCCCGCTGATCGTGCAGGTCTCCCGGTTCGACCGGTTCAAGGACCCGGTGGGCGTCGTCCGGGCCTTCCGGATGGTCCGCCGCAGGGACGACTGCCGGCTGGTGCTCGCGGGAGGCGGCGCGGCCGATGACCCCGAGGGCGCCCAGGTGCTGGGGGAGGTGATCGACGAGGTCGGTGACGATCCCGACGTCACGATCCTCGAGCTGCCGCCGGAGAGCGACCGCGAGATCAACGCGCTCCAGCGTGCGGCGACGATCATCGTCCAGAAGTCTACCCGCGAGGGGTTCGGACTGACCGTGACCGAGGGGCTCTGGAAGGGGCGTCCCGTCATCGGAGGGGCCGCGGGCGGCATCAAAGTCCAGGTCTACGACCACATGACGGGCTTCCTGGTGCATTCCCCGGAGGGGCTCGCGTACCGGCTCCGGTACCTCCTCAACCGGCCGGGCCTCGCCGAGGAGATGGGCGCGCGCGGGCGGGAGCTCGTGCGGCATCACTTCCTGCTGACCCGCCACCTGCGCGACCAGCTCACGCTCTTCCTCGAGGTCACCGGGCGGGCGGCGGGCTGAGACCCGGAGGAATCGCCCGCCGCTGGCGCGCATCCCGAGGTGTTGTACCATCCCGCGCCGGGCCCCGGACGACGGGCCCGAGCAGGAGGTTCGGCGTGCGCGGATCATGCGGTCTCGCGAAGCGGACGGGCGGGTGGCTCCTTCTCCCGGCGGTCGCTCTGGCCCTCTCGACGGCGGCGGGCGCGGACGAAGGCATGTGGACCTTCGACAATCCGCCCCTGAAGCCGCTCAAGGAGCAATACGGCTTCGAGCCCACGAAGCAGTGGCTCGAGCACCTTCGGCTCGCGTCGGTGCGATTCAACGACGGGGGTTCCGGCTCCTTCGTCAGCCCGAACGGCCTGGTGCTCACCAATCACCACGTCGCCAGTGGGCAGCTACAGAAGGTCTCGACCCCGGAGAAGGACTACCTCGAGAAGGGATTCCTATCTCGCAGCCCTTCCGAGGAGATGAAGTGCCCCGATCTGGAGCTGAACGTGCTCATGTCGATGGAGGACGTGACCGCGAAGGTGGCCGCGGCGATCCCGCCGGGGGTCGGCGAGAAGGAGGCCAACGACGCGCGCAAGGCGGTGACGGCTAGAATCGAGAAGGAGAGCCTCGACGCCACCGGCCTCCGGTCCGACGTGGTGAGCCTTTACGAGGGCGGCGAGTACTGGCTCTACCGCTACAAGAAGTACACCGACATCCGCCTCGTGTTCGCGCCCGAGAGGAGGATCGCGTTCTTCGGCGGCGACCCGGACAACTTCACCTACCCGCGCTACGACCTGGACATGGCGCTCTTCCGCGTCTACGAGAACGGCAAGCCGATCGCGAGCCCCGCCTACCTCAAGTGGAACGCGAAGGGGGCGGCCACCGGAGAGCTGGTCTTCGTCTCCGGCCATCCCGGGTCGACCGACCGCATGCGGACCCTGGCGCAGCTCGAGTTCGCGCGGGACCACGGTTACCCGACCTACCTCGAGCTGATCCGTCGTCAGCTCGACGTCGCGCGGCGCTACTCGGGGCGAGGCCCGGAGCAGGCCCGCGAGGCCGCGGACATGATCTCCGGCCTCGAGAACGCGCTCAAGGCGATCCGCGGGGAGTACGAGGCCATCAAGGAGCCCCGCCTGCTCGCCGGCAAGGCCCGCGACGAGCAGGATTTCCGCAGGGTCGTGGCGAGCCGGCCCGACTGGCAGAAGGCGTACGGGGGAGCGTGGGAAGACGTCGCCGCGGCCGAGAGCCGCTACGTCGAGCGATACGGGCAGCGGGTCTACCGTGGCCTCGGCGGGTACCAGCTGCCCGACACCGCGATGACCCTCGTGCGCTACGTGACCGAGATCAAGAAGCCCGACGGCGAGCGCCTCGAGGAGTACCACGAGGCGGGCCTCGAATCCCTCCGCTTCTACCTGCTGTCGCCGGCTCCCGTTTACCCTGGCTTCGAGGAGGTGCTGCTCGCCGACGGCCTTCAGAGGGCCCTGGACAAGCTCGGGCCCGACGACGCGTTCGTGAACGCCGCGCTGGGCGGCAGGAAGCCGGAGGAAGTCGCGAAGGATGCCATCGCAGGCACCAAGCTCGGCGATCCCGCGGAGCGCAAGAAGCTGCTGGACGGCGGGGAGGCCGCGGTGGCCGCCTCCACCGATCCCCTCATCGTCCTGGCCCGCCGGGTCGATCCGGTCCTGCGCGAGACGCGGAATTGGTACGAGGACACCATCGAGAGCGTCGAGAGATCGGGCGGTGAGAAGCTCGGCAGGGCCCGCTTCGCGGTCTACGGCAAGTCGAGCTACCCCGACGCGACGTTCACGCTGCGCCTCGCGTACGGCACGGTCAAGGGGTACCCGATGAACGGCACCGACGCCCCTCCCAAGACGACCTTCTATGGGCTGTACGACCGGGCCGCGGGATTCGACTTCAAACCCCCGTACGACCTGCCGTCGCGCTTCCTCGAGCGTAGGGACCGGCTGGATCTCTCCACCCCGCTGAACTTCGTGCTGAGCGGCGACATCATCGGAGGCAATTCGGGCTCCCCGGTGGTCAATCGGGCGGGCGAGATCGTGGGGCTGATCTTCGACGGCAACATCGAGAGCTTGGTGGGTCCCTTCGTCTTCGACGAGACCGTGAACCGCGCCGTCGCGGTCCACACCGCCGCGATGACCGAAGCGCTCGGGAAGATCTACGACGCCGAGGGCCTGGTCAAGGAGCTGATCGAGCCGTGACGCCGGCGGGCGGGAGGGTGAACGGCAGGTCCGACGATCGCCATCCGCCGCCCAGCGCCTTGACGAGGCCGACGCTGGCGACCATGCGCCGCGTCAGCAGGTCGACCGCCGTGCGCTCGTTGGTCAGGGCGGCGCTCTGCGCCGAAACGACCTCGAGATAGGTCGTGATGCCCCCCTGATACCGGTTCTTCGCCAGGGTCAGCGAGCGCTCGGCCGCCGCGACGGCTTCCGCCTGCTGCGTCGCCTCCTCGGAGAGGATGCGCAGTGAGGCCAGCTGGTCCTCGACCTCTTGGATCGCCGTGAGAACGCTCTCGCGGTACGCGGCCACCGAGGCGTCGTAGGACGCAAGCGCCTGCTCCTTCGCGGCGCGCCGCCTCCCTCCGTCGAAGAGCGTCTCGACCAGCGCGGGCCCGAGCGACCAGAACCGGTTCGGCAGCGACAGGAGACCGGCCAGCGCCGAGCCCTCGAAGCCGCCCGTCGCGGAGAGCGTCAGCGACGGGAAGTACGCGGCCTTCGCCGCTCCGATCTGCCCGTTGGCCGCGGCCACACGGCGCTCCGAGGCGGCGACGTCGGGGCGTCGCTCGAGGAGATCGGAGGGAAGTCCCGCCGGGACCTCCGGAGGGGGGCCGTGGATCGGCACGGGCGGGATCGCGAATCCCGCAGGGGGCTTCCCGACGAGGATCGCGACGGCGTGCTCGAATCGGGCCCGCGTCGCCGCGACGTCGATCGCCAGTGCGCGTGTCGTCTCGAGCTGCGTCT
>JAIQFR010000069.1 GCA_020073205.1 Terriglobia bacterium | reverse complement strand
GACGTCGAGCGCACGAACGCCTCGAACGCCGCGAGGTAGCGGTCGAGGCGCTTGAGCTCGCGGAAGGGGAAGCCGGTGGCGACCAGCGCATCGTCCAGGGTCGCGGGGGACGCGCAGGAGATCCGCTCCCCGCCGAGCCGGGCCCCTCCGCCGCGCCGCGCCTCGAAAGTCTCGTCGTGGAACGGGTCGTGGACGGCGCCGGCGGCGAGACCCTCGCCGTCCTCCACGGCGACCGACACGCAGAACGTCGGGACCCCGTGGATGAAATTCGTCGTCCCGTCCAGGGGATCCACGATCCAGCGATGGACTCCTTCCGAGGTCGAGGGCGTTCCTTCCTCGGCGAGGATGCCGTGCCGGGGGTACCGCGAGCGGATCGAGCCCACCGCGGCGGCCTCCGCTTCCCGGTCCACCTCGGTGACGAAGTCGTGGAGTCCCTTCAGCTCCACACGGAGCCGCCGCTTCTCGCGGAAACGGCGGCGCAGGACCTCGCCCGCCGCGCGCGCGGCTGCGACGGCCGTCCGTTCGAGATCGACGGGCGAAACGGTCGGGTTCTCCATGCCGGGGCTCCCGGGCATCGACGGGTCAGCGCCCCGCCGGCTTGCGATGCGCGCGCGGGTGCGCCGCGTCGTACACCTTCATCAGCGCGTCCATGCTCACGTGGGTGTAGCGCTGCGTCGTGGAGAGCGAGGCGTGGCCGAGCAGCTCCTGGATCGCCCGCAGGTCCGCGCCCGCGCCGAGAAGATGGGTCGCGAAAGAATGCCTGAGCGCGTGCGGGGAGACGTCCGCCTCGATCGAGGCCTCCCGGAGTCTCCGATCCAGGATCCGGCGGACGCTGCGGTCGGTCAGCCGTCCTCCCCGGAGGTTGAGGAACACCGCGCCCGCGTCGCCCGTTTCCCGGAGCGGCCTGGAGACTTCGAGCCACCGCGTCAGCGCGCTCTTCGCCTTGCCGCCGAACGGCACCATCCGCTCCTTGTTTCCCTTTCCGAGCACGCGGACCGTGTCGCCCGAGAGATCGAGATCGTCGAGGTCGAGGGACACGAGCTCACCCACACGGAGCCCGGTGGCGTACAGGAACTCCAGGATCGCCCGATCCCGGAGGCCGGCGTCGTCGGAAACGTCGATCCCGTCGAGAAGCGCGAAAACCTCGTCCACCGTCAGGTCCTGAGGTAGCCGCTTGGGGACCTTCGGCGTCGGGACCGACGCCGCGGGGCTCGCCTCGATCCGTCGCTCCCTCACGGCATGCTTAAGGAACGAGCGGACCGCGGAGAGCTTTCTCGCCACGGTCGCGCGACCGAGACCCGAACGATGAAGGCGCGCGACGAAACCTCGAACCGCCAGGACGTCGATCCCCTCGGGGCCGGGCGCCGGTCCTCCCAGATGCTCTTCCGAAAGAAACGCCCCGAACCTGGCCAGGTCGCCCTCGTAGGCCCTCAGCGTCTCGGGGGACGCGCGGCGCTGGTCGCGGAGGTAGGCGAGGAACCGGTCCACGGCCTCGAAGTAAGGCGACGCCCGAACCGTCACGCGGCCCCCTCCGCCCCCGCGGCGTCGGCCGCCGACCAGGCCTCGAGCGACCGCACGGCGGCGGCGGACCGCGCCTCGCGACGGTCCCGCTTCTTGCGCACGTGAGCCGGCGGCTCCGGGAGCAGTCCGAACGACGCGTTCGTCGGCTGGAATCCGTCGGGCTCCGCCGCGGAGATGTACCGGCACAGCGCCCCGGTCATGGACTCCCGAGGGAGGGGCGAAGGCTCGAGCCCCTTGGCCCGCCGCGCCGCGCCGATCCCCGCGAAGAGGCCTGTGGCCGCCGACTCCGTGTACCCCTCGACCCCCGCGATCTGCCCCGCGAAGAACAGCCCGTCGCGCGCGCGCGACTCGAGGGTGTCCCGCAGGATCCTCGGGGCGTTGACGTAGCAGTTGCGGTGGATCTGACCGAGACGCACGAACTCCGCGGAAGCGAGGCCGGGAATCGTGCGGAAGATCCTCTCCTGTTCCCCCCACCGGAGCTGCGTCTGGAATCCCACCATCGAGTAGTGCTCCGCTGCGAGATCGTCCTGGCGAAGCTGGACCACCGCGTGCGGGCGACGGCCGGTACGAGGGTCGGTGAGCCCCACGGGCTTCATCGGGCCGAACCGCAGCGTGTCGCGCCCGCGCCGCGCCATCTCCTCGATCGGGAGGCACCCCTCGAAGAACGGGGTGCGGTCCACCTCGTGGAGCGGCGCTTTCTCCCCCGCGAGCAGCAGCGTCAGGAAGTGATCGTACTCCTCCTCGGACATCGGGCAATTCAGGTAGTCCTCACCGCCCCCCTTCCCGTATCGGGAGGCCGGAAAGACGGCGGACCGGTCCACGGACTCCGCATCGATCACCGGGGCGATGGCGTCGAAGAAGTAGAGGTAGGGGTCGCCGGTGAACCGGGAGATCGACGACGCCAGCGCGTCGGAGACCATGGGGCCCGCCGCGATCACGACGATCCCGCCGGGCGGGATCGCGAGCATCTCCTCCCGGACGACGGTGATCCGCGGCTCCGAGCCGATCGCGCGCGTCACTTCCCGCGCGAACGCGTCGCGGTCGACGGCGAGGGCCCCGCCGGCGGGAACGCGGGTCGAGGTGGCGCAACGGAGGATCAGCGAGCCGAGGATCTCCATCTCGCGCTTCAGGACGCCGTGCGGAGTTGCGAGGTCCAGCGCTTTCAAGGAATTCGAGCAAACCAGCTCCGCCAGGTCTCCGGTGCGGTGGACCGGCGTCGGGCGGGAGGGGCGCATCTCGTACAGGCGGACGGGAACGCCCCGGCGCGCGATCTGCCACGCAGCTTCGCTCCCAGCGAGGCCGCCCCCCACCACGATCACCGGCTCGTCCATCTCCTCCATAATATCGAAGCCGGCTCCCGGTGGACGCGTTTTGGGGCGATGTGTATAGTGGGGAATTCCCCTGGACGACCGGGGGTGGGTCGCGCTCCTAGCGGGGCGCCCGGAGGCTGTGTTCATGAAGTCCAGACTCGCACTGGTTCTTACCCTGCTGCTCGTCGTGACGGCGCTCCCCTTGCTGGCCAAGGACAAGGATAAGGCCAAGAAGGAAAAGGACGTGGCCCCGGCCGCAACGACGGCCCCGGCCGACGGGGTCGCGGCCTACCTGGGCAGCGAATCGATCACGATGGACGAGGTGAACAAGCAAGCCGAGGCCGGCATGGAAAGGATGCGCCAGCAGGAGGCGCAGTACCGCCGGCAGGTCGCACAGCAGACCTACGAAATCCGTCGAGCGGCGCTGGATCAGATCGTCCAGGACAAGCTCCTCGCCAAGGAAGCGGCGGCGCGTTCGACCACGGCCGACGAGCTGGTGAAGACCGAGATCGAGGGCAAGGCGGGCGAGCCCACCAAGGACGAGATCAAGGATTTTTACGAGAAGAACAAGGCCCGCATGGGTGGGAAGAACTTGGACCAGGCCTCCCCCGACATCGAGAAGGGACTCCGCCAGATGAAGGTCCAGACGCGAAGGGCGGCCTTCGTGAAGGAACTCCAGGACAAGGCGAATCTGAGGGTGATGCTCGACCCGCCGCGCATCGACGTCAAGGTGCCCGCCGGCTGGCCCGGAACGAAGGGGCCCGAGAAAGCGCCGGTGACGCTCGTCGAGTTCTCGGATTTCCAGTGCCCCTATTGCAAGAGGGCCGAGCCGACGGTCGAGCAGATCCTGGCCGACTACGGCGACAAGATCCGCTTCGCGTACCGCGACTATCCTCTCTCGTTCCATCCCAGGGCGATGCCCTCGTCCATCGCCGCCCACTGCGCGGCCGACCAGGGGAAGTACTGGGAGATGTTCACCAATCTGATGCACGAGCAGGGGGACCTGAGCGACGACGACCTCAAGAAGCGCGCGGCCACGGTGGGGCTCGACTCCGCGAAGTTCCAGGCCTGCTACGAGAGCAAGAAGCCGGAAGCGACGATCAAGGCCTCGTTCGATGACGGCGCGGCCGCCGGCGTCACCGGGACCCCGTCGTTCTTCGTGAACGGCCGGATGATCGTCGGAGCGAAACCGATCGAGGAGTTCAAGGCCCTGATCGACGAGGAGATCGCGCGGGCCACCACGAAGTAACCGTCCAAGGCCGAACTGATACGAGGGCCGCTCCGATCACGGGGCGGCCCTTTTCGCGCCCGTTCCCTTCGCTCGGTTTAGGCTGAGCGCCCCCGTACTGCGCCGCGCGACGACGTGCCGCCCTCCGCGCCCTCCCCGAGCACCATTTGCGCGTACGGCCGGCCGCGCTTAGTGTAGTCGCACTCCGGAAGGGGAGGACGGGGGCAATGGCGACGTCCGAAGCGGTGACCCGCGGCATTCGCGTCAAGGTGCGCGCTCACTACGTGTCCGAGCACTCGACCCCCGACCGCGGCCGGTGGTTCTTCGCGTACACCGTGAGGATCGAAAACGAGGGTGACGAGCGCGCGCAGCTCCTCAGCCGCCACTGGATCATCACGGATGCCAACGGGGAGATCGAGGAGGTCCAGGGCCCCGGCGTGATCGGTGAGCAGCCCGTCATCGATCCCGGCGAGCACTTCGAGTACACCTCCGCCTGCCCCCTCCCCACGCCGTTCGGCTCGATGCGCGGCACGTACCAGATGGTCACGCCTCGGGGCGACCTCTTCGAGGTCGAGATCGCCCCGTTCGCGCTTAGCGAGCCTTACTCGGTGAATTGAAGGGACCCTGCTGATGCCAAGCAGGCGCCCTGAATTCGAACGATCGCTGGTTGCCTCTGACCCGAAAGGTCTCCATCTCGGGTAGAGCGTTCCCACCCACAGCGCGCATTGTCGGGTAGAGGTCAGCCCCGGCACGATATCGCTCCGATTCCGAGGTTGGGAATGGCGATCCATCATCATGAGTCTGACATTGGAGGGGAAACGGTATTCCTTCGCGCTCCGATTGCGAAACGTCATTCCAGCGAATGCACGCGGGATCCAGGATCGATACTTGGCCACTCATCGGTGCAAGAGGTTGCGCCACGCTCAAATTCGACGCTCCCGCGAGCAGGATCGCAAGAACCAGCGTTCCCATTTTCATAGGCACCTCCGTACAAACTTGAGAAGGTGCCCCGTAATTACTTCAGCTTCTTTGCGCGATCAAGGTAACGAAACGTTATCAGTTGCGCATAGGGGAAGGTGGGGGTTGCGTGCGAGAAACCCGTCTGCTCCTCGGAGGTTGATTCGCGCGAGAGAGTTGTCGAAAAGACGTCAACTCCTCGAGGTTGTCTGGGACCCACGCAGACAACCTCAGGAGCCTTCGTTCCAAGGCCCGCGCTGTTGTCTCGTCACCTTTTGCCAATAGGTGCCTAAACAATGGAAACCCAGCCTTAAATTGCAGAATCTTGTCGCGCACCTTCCTTGCAATGTCCGCCGCTTCGAGCCAGCGCTCCACGGCTAGACTCGAGTGATTCTCAGCTTCTGCGATTTCCCCCAGCAGGATACGAAGTAGCGCTCGAATGCGGTCCATTCCCAAAGGCGCGGCGATTCTCTCGGCGGCGACGGCCGCCAATCTGGCGGCTCTGTATCTCGATTGGTCAAAATAGGTGCTGGCAATGTTCAAGAGCGCTCTTGCACACTCCTCTGACTGGCCGACCTTCTTGTGAGCTTTGAAAGCTTGTTGATACAGCTTCAGCCCCTGGGCGAGTTGACCCTCATCGCAGGCAAGTCTCGCGCTATTCGAATAAACGAATCCCAGGTACGACGTGGTTCCGTCACGTTCAGCCTCAAACACGGCCTGACGCGCCAGATCTCTAGCTTTGTCGAACTGTTGCAGGGCTCGATAGCGGGCGGAGAGGAGATCAAGCAGCGCAGGCGCATGCTTTGCACTTACCGAATGTGTTTCGCTAATGTATTCGAGTTCGTGCACGGAGTATCGGAAACGGCCAAGGATCGCTGCCACGGAACTGACGTTCATGCATCCGATCAACAGTTGCTCCGTCGCGTCGCGAAAGCTCTCGGAGAGTGGGGCTTGGCGCGCCAATGGTAACGCGTCCCTGAAGTAGGCGTAAGCCTCCCACCCTAGCCCCCGGCCCATCGCCGCCACCGCCCTCTTCTGCATCTCCGCGTAGCTCAACCCCGCGGTGTCGGGGCCGCCGATGCGGTCGAGTTCGGTGTCGAGCTCCATCCGCTCGGCCAGCACCTCGTTCGGGACGCCGTAGATGCGGCTCAGGGTGATGGACTTCGAGAAGCCGATCCCGTATCGGCCGTTCTCGCAGCGGGACAGGTAGCTCTTGTCCACGGGGTCCGCGAGGGAGCGCGACATGGTCGCGACGTCCTCGAGCGAGAGGCCGCGCCGCTCCCGGAGCATCCTCAGGTAGCGCCCGAAGGCGACCGTGCAACTTTCGGCCATAGCTACCCCGCCGCCCCGCCGGCGGTCGCCCCCTTCTTACACGACGTCCCTGCGGCCGACAATACCTGCCGTTTGCCGGCCTGCAACAGGCGCGAATTCCGTCGAACCCCACTCGATCGCCGCCCCTCGGATCGGCTCATGGTGGACGCGAGACTGTGGAACCGCGGTCGGAAGGGACGCCGTCCTGGCGGGGCTGGCCCGAGTGTCCGGTCGCGGGGCACATCGGGCCGAGGCGGGGGGGCAAGGCGTCCTCCCGCGAACGCCGGACCGCCCGGTCGGGCCTTCCCACACTCTCGCGTCCACCGTGGGAGGGCCTTCCCACCCCCACCCGGGATTGGGGGTCGCGCGGATTTGTGTTTTCGATTATGATCAAAGAGGAGAGAAATTGTCCGTGTTCTCATGGGTCGGGGGGTAAGCGTCGGGACAAGGCTCGAAGGCCAGGGGAGGGGTTCTGCCATGTCGCGAGGCGAGGCGAGCCCGGTGCATCCGCAGCGCGACGCCGAACTGTCCGCGGCGGGTGGCTCCGATGCCGCCGGCACGGGGTTTCATGACCTGATCCATTCCAACCTGAGTTTCGTGGCGATCATCGCCGCGGAGTACCGCAATCTCGGGCTGCCGTTCGAGGATCTCCTCAACGAGGGGAACATCGGGCTGATCGAGGCAGCCTACCGCTTCGACCCGAAGCGGGGGACGAAGTTCATCACCTACGCCGTCTGGTGGATCCGCCGGGGGATCCTGAGAGCCCTCGCCGACCACTCGCGGCTTGTCCGTCTGCCGGAGTACCAGCGGAAGGAGATCCGGCGTGTTCGAGACGCCGAGCAGATCCTCGGCCACGAGCTGGGGCGTCCGCCCGATAGCGCGGAGATCTCCGATCGACTGTCGCGAAGCATCGAGTCGATCGGTCGGCTGATGCAATCACAGCTCCGCGAGCTGCCCATCGACGCTCCGGTCGGGGACGACGGCGCCCAGCGAATCTCCGACCTGCTCGCCGACCGGATCCTCCCGAGCCCCGAGGATGCCGTGATCCGGTCGCAGGCCCTCCAGCTCGTGAGCCACGCCCTCTCGATGCTCCAGCCGAGGGAACAAGAGGTGCTGCGATATCGCTACGGGTTCGGGGACGGGCAAGGGCTGTCGTTGACGAAGGTGGGGAAACGCATGGGGCTGAGCGGCGAGCGCGTCCGCCAGATCGAGTTCGATGCCATCGTGCGGCTCCGTAAGATGATCAGGACCGGCCGCATCGGCGCCGCCCCTTCCAAGCGGCTGAGGCCGCCGCACCGGGTCTGACCCCGCGCCGCCTATAATCCGGGCATGTCCCCGACGAATCGCGGGCCTGCCGCCCGGCTCCTCGTGGGAGCCGGCCTCGTCCTCGGGCTCGCCGTCGCGGTTCGAGCCGCCGGCCGCGTCGAGACGGGCCGCGTCGTCTGGGTGTCCGACGGCGACACGATTACCGTCCGGATCGGGGAGGTGAAGGAGAAGGTCCGCCTCATCGGCATCGACACACCCGAACTCGACGACGCGAGGCATGCGTGGCGCGACGTGGCCTACCAGGCCCGGGAATACGCCCGCTCGCGTCTCCTGGGACGCACCGTCACGCTCGAGCGCGACCCGCTCTGCGCCAACCGGGACCGGTACGGGCGGCTGCTCCGATATGTCGCCCTCGACGACGGCACGGACGTCAACGAGGAGATGATCCGTCGGGGCTTTGCCCGGGCCTACACCCGTTTCAAGTTCGTGCGGACGAAAAGGTACGAGTCGGTGGAGGACGAGGCCCGTAAGGTGCGCCGGGGCCGGTGGTCGCTCACGGCGCATTCCGCCTCGTAACGTCCGAGCAGCGGGTCGGAGCCTGCTTCCTCGCCCGCTCGATCAAGCCACAACGCCACTCTCGCCCGGTCGTTCATGACGAGCCTGCCGGTCGTGGTTCGGCATCGTTCGATCGTGTCCGCGACCGCTCTGAGGCGATTCCTGAGATCGCGAAGCCTGTCCTCGTAGTCGTTGTGCTGCTCCGGGAAGCCCATGTTCCGTATCCTCCGGCTGCCCCGCGAGTGCCATCCGTCACATGCCCCGACCTCCGGCTGGCGACGCCAGGCTCCTCCCGCCCACTCCGGCCCGCCGGAGACGGGCAGGGGGAGCCCGGGACCGTCGGTTGACGGCGAATTCAGTGGTCCATCGGTTCCATCATTCCCTCGTGCATTCCCTCGTGTCTTCCCAGGGACTGCTGCAGACGGGCCCGCTGATCGGCGGTCAGCACGGTGCGGACCTCGTTCAGCGTCTTGGCCATGGTGACCGACTGGTCGGCCTCCAGCGCCGCAACCGCCGCGGCCGCCTGGCGGATCGCCTGCTCGTCGAACGTCTCCGCGTGGATCTGACCCATGAGCGCGACCCTGGCGGTCATCATGCTCTTCTGCTCGTCTCCGGCGGCATCACGATGCGAGGAGAGGATCTTGTCGATCGCCGCCTGCTGGTCGGTCGTCAGATTCAGCGTGCCGAGGATCCGCTCCAGGTGCTGCTCCGGCCCCGGGCCATGGCGGTGGGGGCCTGGCGGGCCAGGCTGGGCCAGGGCAGTCGCCGGCGCGAGGGCCAGCACGAGGAGGAAGATCGAGGCGACACCAAGGGGTCCCGTCATGGCTCGTTTGGAGAACATTCCAAGCTCCTTTCGTTCGGGCCTCGGCGAGGCCCCGTTTTCGAGCGTTGCCGCCGCCTCATCGGGATTCCGGCGCTCCGGCGGCGGCGAGCTGGATCTTCACCCACACCTTCAGTGGAGCGGCGATCCTCCAGTGATCCTCCCTTCCCGAGCCCCGGCCACCCTGGCCGTCCGGCGGGCTGCCGTCATCCCCGCCACGGCGACGTCCCCCGCCGCCACCCGAGTCGCCGTCCGTCTCGCCGCCCATGGCACCGCCCATGCCGCCGCGCGAGCCGCCTCGAGGTCGGCCGCCACCGAATCCGCCGCCCATGCCGCCGTGCGATCCGCGACCCTCCGTCGAGGGACCTTCGGTCTTCGGCTTCTCCGTCTCCCACCCGACGCCGACGGTCTCGCCCGCCCTCACGCCGACGCCGATGGAGCGGTCGTCCGCGGAGGCGAGGGGTATCTTCAACCGGTAGGTGAACGTGTCGCCGCCATCGACGATCTCCAGACCGAAGCCGGGGAGGTCGCTGGCCAGGACGCGCTGGGGCTCCTCTCCGTCCGATCTCAGGATCTCCAAGATCTGAGCGGGCGGAACGAGGTCGTCGGGCTTCGGATCGCGGCTCGGAACGGGAGCCCCGTCCCGTTCCACGCGGGCCGGCCCCGTTCTCGAGAAATCCCTCCCGGGTCCGCCTTCGACGCCGAGCGGGTAGCGAATGCCCAAGGTCCTGTGCCGGCCGCCGTCCGGGTCGATCCAGAGGATCAAGCCACGACGGAACATCAGCGAGTAGAGCCCGCGGTCGTGAGTGGTCAGGGTGAGGTGAAGGAACCGGTCGTCGTTCGACGCGGCCACGGACACCCGCCCCCCCTCGACCGGGATCCCGGCGGGCGCCGGCTCGCGGTCGGCGGCGCCCGGATCCCGCCAGGTGCTCTCCACCACGTGAGCGCGGGCGAATGCGACCGAGGGTGCGGCCGCCAGACCGGCGAGCGCGATGACCCCCGTTACGAGCCGGGCTGGCGCGCCGGCCGTGAAGAAACGGGGTGCCCCAATCCTCACGGTCGATCCTCTCTCGGAGTTTCCCCGGGGCCGCCGCGGCCTTCCGTTCGCCTCCACGCACCGAGGTTACGTGACGGCGAGGGGCGGCGCCGTCAGCGCCTCGAAAAGACTTTGTAAAAAGTGTAAGGCGAGGCGGCGCCGGATCGACGCGCATTCTCCACTGCGTATACTGATCCCGTGCGAAATGCGCTTTCCCCGTCTCGCGCGATCTCCGCTGCGGGACTCGCCATCGTGGTCCTGCTCTTGATCCTCGCGGCTCTCCAGCACCACTGGCTCGGTGAGGTGAGCCAGGCCGAGAAAGAGCGGATGCGGACTCGAATGCAGGGCAGCGCGGCGCGCTTCGCGCGGGACTTCGATCGCGAGGTGACCCGCGCGTTCCTGCTCCTCGATCCCGCCGGGCCGGGGTGGCGGCAGCGCGAGAGCTTTGCTTCGCGCCGCGCGCGCTGGACGGCCTCCGCGCTCTTCCCCGACCTGGTCCGAGCGGTGTTCGTCGCGAAGGAGGCCGAGGGTGGGCACCTCGGCCTCGCTCGGGTCGAGGACGACACGGGCCAGCTGGTGCCCGCCGCGTGGCCGCAGGAGTGGTCCGACTTGCGCGCCCGGTTGGAGGGTGGGGGACTCGCCCCCGGGGCGGGACAGACGCCTCGCCGCGGGCGGGCGCTCCCGGCGATCGTGGCGGACGTTCCGGCGCTAGTGGTGCCGATCCTCGGGCCGGGGCGGCCGGCCGGCGACGGCGAGCAAGGCAACCGTCGCGGCGCTCCCGCGGGAGGCTACGGGATCATCTGGTTCAACCTGGACACGATCGAGCGGAAGCTCCTTCCGGAGCTCGCGGCGAGGCACTTCGCGGGTGCGGATGGACTCGAGTACCGGCTCGAGGTCGTCAGCCTCACAAGCCCGCAGCGGGTCATCTACCGCGCGGGCGCTCCGCCGGCGGAGCGTGCGCTAGGCCGCAGCGACGCCCAGGTCGATCTGTTCGGACTCCTGCGCTCCGAGGAATCCGAGTCGCTCGGCGCTCCGCCGTTTCCGGGGCCCTGGGCCGAGCCGCCGACGGCGGAGGAGCGCGTGGGGCCGGTCGGCCCGAGACCGGCCACGGAGCGGACGCCCGAGACGGCCGCCGCTCCATCGCGTCCTCCGGCCCAGCGCCCGTGGCGCCTGCTGGTCGTTCATCCAGCGGGCTCGCTCGAGACGGCCGTCGCGTACGCGCGGCATCGCAATCTCGCCATGAGCATGGGCACGCTGCTCCTGCTCGCGTTCAGCATGACGATGCTCCTGGTCTCGGTCCGCCGGTCGCAGCGGCTCGCGAGACAGCAGCTCGAGTTCACCGCGGGGGTGACGCACGAGCTCGCGACGCCGCTGGCCGGGATGCGCTCCGCGGCGCAGAACCTCGCCGACGGCGTCGTCCGGGAGCCCGCGCAGGTGAGGGAGTACGGAGCGCTGATCGACCGGGAGGGGCGGCGGCTCACGGACATGGTGGAGCAGGTGCTGGCGTTCGCGGGGCTGCAGTCGGGGAGGAACGCCTTCGCGAGGCAGCGGGTGGCGATGGAGCGGGTGATCGAGGAAGCGCTGGCGGCATCGAGGCGGTCTCTCGACGAGAAGGGGATCGTCGTGGAGACGAAGATCGCGCCCGGTCTCCCGGAGATCGAAGGCGACGGACCCGCGCTGAGGCGCGCCCTCGAGAACCTCATCGGGAACGCGATCAAGTACGGCGCGGAAGGGCGCTACCTTCGCGTGGGCGCCGGCGTCGGCCCGGGCCTCGGGGGGAGCTGTCTCGTCGTGACCGTGGAAGACCGGGGACCGGGCGTCGCGGCCGAGGATCTGGCGCACGTGTTCGAGCCTTTCTACCGCGGACGGGGGAGGTCGGCCGGCGCCGTGCCGGGCAGCGGCCTCGGCCTGACCGTGGTGAGAGGCATCGTGCAGGCGCACGGCGGGCGGGTCACCGTGGAATCGAGCGCGGGCAAGGGGGCGGCGTTCACGATCCTCCTCCCCGTCGCGAAGGGCGAGAACGGCGCATGACCTCCGGGTCGCGAGGGAAACCCCCCGATCCGCGGACGGGACCGGATCCGGCCAGCCCCGCCAGGAAGATCCTGCTCGTCGAGGACGAGCCAGCTCTCGTGATCACGTTGAGCGACCGGCTGACCAGCGAGGGGTACGTGGTGGAGTCCGCGGGCGACGGGACGACGGGACTCGAGCGCGCCGCGACCGGGACGTTCGACCTGGTCGTCCTGGACGTCATGCTGCCGGGGCGCGACGGGTTCGACGTCTGCCGCGAGCTGCGCCGGCGCGGGTGCGAGGTCCCCGTCCTCATGCTGACCGCCCGGAGCCAGTCGGTGGACAAGGTGGTCGGCCTCAAGTTGGGGGCCGACGACTATCTCACCAAGCCGTTCGAGATGATGGAGCTCTTGGCGCGCGTCGAATCCCTGCTGCGGAGGGCGCGCACGCCGATCGCCGCTTCGGTGGGGACCTACGCGTTCGGCGAGGTGGAGGTCGACTTTCGCCGGGGAGAGGTCCTGAAGGAAGGGCGCGCCGTGGACGTGTCGGCCCTGGAGTTCAAGCTGCTGTCGTACCTCGTGGAGCACCGCGGGCAGCTCCTCTCCCGGGACCAGCTGCTCCACGAGGTGTGGGGATACGACGCGACCCCGTACTCCCGCACGGTGGACGTGCACGTCGCCTCGCTGCGGCACAAGCTCGAGCCGACGCCGTCCAAGCCACGCTTCATCCTCACGCTCCACGGGCGCGGGTACAAGTTCGTGGGCTGAGGGGCGCGCCCGACGACCGGGCGACGGCGCCTCCTCGCCCCCGGGGTGACCTCATGCCGAGAGCCAAGACACCCACCATCCTGATCGTCTCCGACGGCACGGGGGACACCGCGACCCGCGTCCTCAAGGCGGCCGCGGCGCAGTTCGAGGGCCAGCGATACCGGGAGGCGCGCCGCGTCGCGGTGCGATCGCCGGACGAGGTCGAGCGAATCGTCGACGACGCCGCCAAGGCCGGGGCCGTCATCTTCTACACGCTGGTCGGCGAGGAGACGCGAAGGGCCATGAGGAAGACGTCGGGAGGACGCCTCGTCCCGACCGTGGACGTCCTGGGCCCCGCGTTCTCCGCCCTGCACGACCAGTTCCAGCGGAAGCGGGGCGAGACCCCCGGCCTGCTTCACGCTCTCGAGCGGGACCGATCGGACGGCATGACGGCGTTCGACTTCACCCTGCTCCACGACGACGGGCAGCGCCCGCACGAGCTGTCCCGCGCCGACGTGGTCCTAGTGGGCGTGTCGCGGGCTTCGAAGAGCTCGACCTGCTTTTTCCTGGCCTTCCAGGGGGTCCGGGCGGCCAACGTGCCGCTGGTGCCTGGGGTTCCTCCTCCTCCGCAGCTCCTCAAGCTCCCCGCGAACCGTGTGATCGGGCTTCGGGTCAACCTGGACCGCCTCACGGCGGTGCGCGAGGCGAGGGCGCAGGACCTCGGCCTGCGCGGTGGCGAGGCGTACCTCGACCGGCACGCCGTCTCCCGCGAGGTCATCGCGGCGAACCGGCTCATGGACAAGCAGGGCTGGCACAGCGTCGACGTTTCCTACCTGGCGATCGAGGAGATCGCCAAGGAGGTCATGCGCCTGAGGAAGCTCCGCGGCAGCCGGCCCTGGTGACGGCCGCCCGGCTTGTCGGCGCGCGCGCCCGGCGGACCGTCCGGAGCACGCGTTCCAGGTAGGGGAACACGTTCTCCGCGACGATCTCCTGGCCCCGGGCGTTCGGATGGAGTCCGTCCGCCTGGTTGAGCGCTGGACGCCCGCCGACCCCCTCGAGCAGGAACGGCACCAGCGCGACGCCGAGACTCTTCGCCAATCGCGGGTAGATCGCCGCGAATCCCTCGGCGTAGTCGGGGCCGTAGTTCGTGGGGATGCGCATGCCCAGCAGGAGCACGCGCGAGCCGGCGCCGGTTCCCGCCTCGACGATCGCCCGGAGGTTCGCCTCGACGCTCGGAAGGGGCTGGCCCCGAAGCGCGTCGTTCGCGCCGAGGCCCACCACGAGCACGTCCGGCCGCTGCCTTAGAATCCAGGTGAGACGCGCCAGACCGCCGGCGGTCGTATCGCCGCTGACGCCGGCGTTCACCACGCGGACGGGAACCCCTGACTCACGAAGCCGCCGCTCGAGGACCGCCGGGTACGCCAGGTCTTCCGAGAGGCCCAGACCCGCGGTCAGGCTGTCGCCGAGGAAGACGACGAGGGGACCCGTCGGGCCGTTCGAGGCCGGCGCCTCGGCTCGCGCCGCACCGTCCGGCACGGATCCGGTCGCGTCACCCCGCTGGCCGGGCTCCTCGCCGCAGCCCGTCGTCAGGAGCCAGCCGGTGGCGAGGATCACCAGGATAGGATAAACACCCCTCATGACCACACCACCCCGCATCGAGCTGCGCGGCCTCACGAAGCGGCTACCGTCGGGAGACCGGATGCTCACGATCTTGGACCGGATCGACCTCGCGGTCGACCCCGGAGAGTTCGTCGCGATCCTCGGCCCCTCGGGCAGCGGGAAGTCGACGCTGCTCGGCCTCATGGCTGGCCTCGACCGGCCGACCGAAGGGGAGGTGCTCGTCGAGGGGGCGCCGATCCAGGATCTCTCCGAAGATGCCCTCGCGCTCCTGCGGAGGCATGGGATCGGCTTCGTCTTCCAGTCGTTCCAGCTCCTCGACAACCTCACCGCCCGGGAGAACATCCTCCTCCCGCTGGAGCTGATAGATGACCCCGCCGCCGAGGAGAGAGCCGATCGTCTGCTCGAGGAAGTCGGCCTCGCCGCTCGAGGGCACCACTATCCGGCGCAGCTGTCGGGAGGCGAGCAGCAGCGCGTCGCGCTCGCGCGGGCGTTCGCGCCCCGCCCGCGGATCCTCCTTGCCGACGAGCCGACGGGGAATCTCGACACGGCGACAGGCAGCTTGATCCTCGACCTCCTCTTGCGGCTGCGGCGGGAGAGCGGGACCACGCTGGTCCTGGTGACCCACGACCCATCCGTCGCCGCCCTCGCCGACCGCTCCGTGCACCTCCGCGACGGCAAGGTGGATCGCCAGGAGACCGCCGCCAGGGTCGGTCGCACGTGAGGCCGTCGCGCTTCCTCCGTCTCCTCCGGCGCGAGTCGCGGGGCTCGCGCGGGCGGCTCGCCTTCTTCGCCGCGTGCCTGGCCGTCGGCGTCGCCGCGGTGGTCGCGGTTTCGTCGCTCTCGGCGGGGCTCGAGCGCGGGATCAGGACCGAGGCCCGGCAGCTCCTCGCCGCGGACCTCAGGATCGGAGGGCGCGCGCCGGTTCCGCAGGCCGTCCTGGACCTGCTGTCGGCGACCCGGGGCGTCGAGCGGACGGACGTGAAGGAGATGCCCAGCGTCGTCGCCGCCGTCGGCGCTGGCGGCGAGCCGGGCCTAAGCCAGCTCGTCGAGCTGAAGGCCATCGGCGGCCGCTACCCCTATTACGGGACGCTTCGGGTCGAGCCGGACCGGCCCCTCGACGAGCTGCTCGATCCCGAGGGAGCCGTCGTCGATCCGGAGCTCACCGCGCGCCTTGGCCTGAAGCCCGGCGACGAGCTGCGGATCGGGGGCGCGACGTTCCGCGTCCGCGGCACCGTCCTCTCGGAGCCGGATCGCTTGAACGTCTCGTTCACCCTCGGCCCGCGGGTGCTCGTGTCGTTGAAGGGGCTCGAGCGATCGGGGCTCGAGGCGTTCGGCAGCCGCATCGAGCGCCGTGTTCTCCTGAAGCTCCCGGACGGCTGGACGCCGGTCCAGGTCGATGCGCTCGCGGACCGGCTTCGCGCGGCCGTGCCCGCGAACAGCCGCCTCGAGGTCGAGACCTTCCGGGACGCACGGCCCGAGCTTCGCGAGGGGATAAGGCGCGCGGCGAGCTTTCTGGGCCTCGTGGCCCTCCTGTCCCTCCTCGTGGGAGGGATCGGGGTGGCGCAGACCGTCCGGGCGTGGATCGCCGGGCGGCTCGACGCGATCGCGGTGCTGAAGTGCCTCGGCATGCGGCCGCGCGAGATCCTGGCTCTCTACCTGGGCCACACGGTCTTGCTCGGTCTCGCGGGCAGTCTCTGCGGCGCGGCCCTCGGGGTCGCGATCGGCCTCTTCGTCCCCCTCGCTCTTCGCGGCACGCTACCGTCGTTCGCGGTTTCCGCTTGGGAGCCGCTGGCAGCGGTCCGGGGGCTCGGGCTCGGAGTCTCCGTCGCCGTGGTGTTCAGCCTTCCACCGCTGGTCGGGCTGCGAAGGGTTCCCCCGTCGCGAGTGCTGCGCCGTGACGCCGACGCCCTCGCCGGCGGACGGTGGGTCGCGGCGCTCGTCGCCGGGGGTGTGCTCCTCGGGATCTTCGTGACGGCGTGGGTGCAATCCGGGAAGGCGGCGCTGGGCGCGGGGTTCGCCGCGGGGATCGTGGCGGCGACCGGGGCGCTCGCGCTGGCGGCGGCCGTTCTCGCCCGCGCCGTCGGGCGCCTGCCCAGGATATTCGCCAGAGTGTGGGTGCGGCACGGGCTGTCCGCGGTGGCGCGCCCAGGGGCCGGGACGATCGGCGCGATCGTCGCCCTGGGGCTCGGCGTGCTGGTGGTGCTCGGCCTGTGGCTGGTGCAGCAGGGTCTCGTCGAGCGGCTTCGCGCGGATCTTCCTTCCGCTTCTCCCACCGCGTTCCTGATCGACATCCAGCCCGACCAGTGGCCCGGCGTGAGCCGGTTGCTCACGGAGCAGGGCGCGACCCGGATCGAGTCCGTGCCGGTCGTGACCGCGAGGCTCTCGGCGGTCGACGGCCGTCCCGTCGAGCGGATCGCGGCGCCGGGGACGGAAGATCGGCGGCATCGGTGGGTCCTGACCCGCGAGCAGCGCCTGACCTACCTCGAGAAGCTGCCGCCCGGCAACGTGGTCGTCGAGGGCACGCTGTGGAGCGATCCCGCGAACCCCGAGATCAGCATCGAGCGCGACTTCGCGCGGGACCTCGGCGTGCACGTCGGATCCACCCTCACGTTCGACGTGCAGGGGGTGCCGGTCCGGCTCCGGGTCACGAGCCTCAGGACCGTCGAATGGAAGACGTTCGGCATCAACTTCTTCCTCATCGTCGAGCCGGGGGTCCTCG
Source organism: Terriglobia bacterium (assembly GCA_020073205.1). Lineage (NCBI taxonomy): Bacteria > Pseudomonadati > Acidobacteriota > Terriglobia > Terriglobia bacterium. Next base: position 6,833 of record JAIQFR010000069.1, on the reverse strand, counting down.
ACGGCGCCCCCCAGACGCGCGTCGCGACCGCACGCCTTCCCGCCGGGCGCGAGCAGGCGATCCAGGACCGGCTGGCCGCGGCCTTCCCGAACGTGATGCTCCTCAGGATCCGGGAGATCCTGGAGAAGATCGTCGCGATCCTGGACCGCATCGGGCTCGGGATCCGGCTCCTGGGGGGCTTCACCGTCGCCGCCGGGATCGCCATCCTCGCCGGCGCGATCAGCGCGGGATCGGCGCGCCGCGGGCGGGAGGTGGCCCTCCTCAAGACCCTGGGAATGACGCGGCGCGGTGTCGTCCTGGTCTTCTCCGTGGAGTACGCGCTGATCGGGCTCGTGGCGGGGGCCATCGGCGGGGCGGGGGGAGGCGTGCTCGCCTGGGCGGTCCTCACCCGCGGGATGGACACCCCGTGGAGCTTCCACCTCGCCCCGTTCGCCGTCGCGCTTCTCTCGACCGTGGCCCTGTCCGTGCTCGCGGGGATCGCCGCGAGCACGGGAGCGCTGGCCCGGCGTCCGATCGACGTGCTCCGCGCGGAGTGAGCGCCCGCGCGATCGACCTCACCGCGTCTTGCTCCGGTCGGAGATCGCCTTGGCGATCAGGTAGATGCCGAACGCGATCGGCGCGATCGGCCACCAATCGGCGACCCAGTCCAGCGAGACGCCGAACAGGGTCTTCGAAAGCATCACGCACCCGATCAGCACGAGCACGGCGCCGCCGAGGATGGAACCGCGGAGTCCCACCTTCGTGAAATCCTCCGGCAGGTCGATCTGCGCCATCCCCGCCAGCGAGTAGTTGTAGAGCGCCGCGCGGCGGCCGGCGTCGATGACGTTGTACAGCCAGAAGAACGCCAGGAACGTCGCGAGCAGCGGCTCCATCGGGCGGACGGCTTGCGAGTTGAGGACCGCGATGAGGGTCGCGACCGTGATCGCGTGGATGAATCCCCTCGAGTAGTAGCCGACGTAGACCTGCCCGAGCCCCGGCATGATGGACAGGATGCACGCCAGCGCCGGCGACTTCCTGCGGGGATCGGCGAAGCCGGTCATCGGGTGCGGCCAGGTCGCCGGCTGCGGTCCCGCCGCGGCCTGAGGTTGCGGCTGGGCTCCCGGGGCATCGGCGCTCACGGACATCGTTTCGTACGGGGAGTTCATGGTCGCGTCTCCTTTGTATCGTCCTGCCGGGCAGGGGTCGTCGATTCGTTCTTGGTTTCGTGCTCGTGGCCGCCCAGGTCCCCAACGAAACGGACGACGCGATCCTCGAGCCGAAGGACCGCACCGGTCGCGTCGCTCAGCTCCTGCCGTGCGTCCGCTCGGAGTGCCGAGACCCGCGCGCCGAGAGCCTCCATGGGGGAAGCTGGAACCGCGATCCGTTCCAGGACATCGGTCCGCGTCGCCGTGAGCGCCCTCTCGGGGAGACCGCTGAGGGGCGATCCGGGGAACGCGACCAGCATCGTGAGGAGGATCGACCCGAGGTAGGCCCCTTCCGCGGCGAACCGCGGGCGCGCGAGCAGGCGCCGGAGCAACTCGTCGAAGCTTCCCCGCCATCCGAACGTCCGGCGCCAGCCTCTCGAGGTGCGGGAGAGGACCGCGTCCACGAAGCGCTCGTCCGGGCGGATCTCGGCCAGGAGCGGGAGCTCCTCCCGCAGGCGCGCCAGCGCCGCGGCGATCGATCGGCACGTCCGGCACCCGCCGAGGTGGATTCGCACCAGCTCGGCGTCCGGCTCCCCCAGCGTCCCGTCCACGAGATCGCAGAGCAGCTTGACGGCCGAGGCGCACGGCGCCCCGCTGGTCCGCTCGAGAACCGCTTCCGTCAGCCCCTCCGGCGCGCGGACATCGGCCGCCTCGATCTCCATGCTCACGAGCGAGAGCATCTCCCTGCAGCGCGGGCAGACCGACGCGTGGGCGTCGAGCGCCCGCCGCTCCGCGGCGGTGATCCTGCCGTCGAGCAGGGCGTCGAGGAGGTCTTCGTAGCTTTGGCAGTCCACGGTCTCAGGCTCCGTACGACGGATCGAGGGAGAGCACCGTCCGCGCCAGCTCGATGCGGGCGCGAATCGAGCGGGACTTCACGGTGCCGATGGGCACCGCAAGCATCTCCGAGATCTGGCGCAGCTCCAGGCCTTGGATCTCCTTGAGGAGGATCATTTCGCGGTTGATGTCGCTGAGCTGGGCGATGGCTTGGTGCACGAGGCGCCTCTGGCCGTCGGCGATCAGAGCCTCCTCGGCGGTGGGGCGGGGGTCGGGGCTCTCTTTCCCCTCCTCGGCCGGCAGCGGGAGGGCCGACGGACGGACCTTGCGCCGCCTCAGCCGGTCGATGCACGCGTTCCGGGTCAGGGACAGCAGCCACGGGAGGAAGTTCTCCTCCTTGTTGTCGAACGAGGCCAGCTTCCGGTAGATCCGCACGAAGACGTCCTGGGCCGCGTCCTGAGCCTCCTCGCGGCTCCTCAGGTAGTGGAGGGCGACGGCGTAGACCCTGGACTGATATCGGCGCACCAGCGCCTCCCACGCGAGATCGTCCCCGGCTCGGCAACGCTCGACGAGAGTGGTCAGATCGGCCAATGAGGTTCTCCTGCGTTAACCTGGGTTCGGTCACCGCGGCCGGGCCCTTCGCCGTCGGGCACCGGTCGCACCCATAATGACGCACGCGGGGGCGCCGAGGTTCCGTGCAGGCGCCGGCCGGTCGAGGGGGGCGTAACATGTCTCCGCGGCGGCGGAGGAGGGACATGGCTGGATTTCCGGAAAGGGTGACGCTCGGGCGGTCCGGGCTGTCGGTAGGACCTCTCGGAGCGGCTGGCGGGTACGGCGTGGACGCGGGCGCCCTCCTCAAGGCCTTCGACCGGGGAGTCAACTACTTCTACCACGGCAGCCGGCGTGCCGCGGGGATGCGTCAGGCGATCCGGGAGCTTCTGGCGGCGGGCAAGCGGGACGAGCTGGTCATTGTTCTTCAGAGTTATGCCCGGATCGCCGCGCTCCTCGAGCGGAGCGTGACCCGGGGCCTCGCAGACCTGGGCATCGACCACGCCGACGTTCTCCTCCTCGGCTGGTACTCGAAGGTCCCCGAGAAGATGGTCGAGCGCGCCGAGCGCCTGCGCGAGAGGGGGGTGATTCGCCACCTGGCGATCTCGGGGCATCGCCGGCCCAGCTTCCTGGATTTCGCCGCCGACCCGCGGTTCTCCGTTCTGCACATGCGTTACAACGCGGCGCACACGGGCGCGGAGAGCGAGGTCTTCCCCCACATGGGGAGGGACGGTCGCCCAGGGATCGTCGCGTACACCGCCACCCGGTGGGGCTCGCTTCTGAAACCCGGACGGATGCCCCCTGGCCAGGCCCCCTTGAGAGCGCGCGACGCCTACCGCTTCGTCCTTTCCAACCCCGACTTCAACGTCTGCATCTGCGGGCCCAGGAACCTCGCGGAGATGGACGAAGCGCTGGAGGCGCTGGACGCGGGGCCGCTCGTCCCCGAGGAAGCGGACCGCATCCGCGCCGTCGGCCGCTACGTCCACGAGCACGCGAGGATCCGTTGAGCGGCGGCAAGGTCGGTCCGCCGGGAGGTCGCGCCATGCGCTCCGAGAACGCCGCCCGCGTGCTGTTCGCGGGCCTGCTCGTGCTGACCCTCTATCTCATGTACCGCATCTTTCAGCCGCTGCTCCCCGGCATTGCATGGGCGATGGTGCTGGCGGTGGCGTTCCAGCCGCTCTACGCCCGCCTCCTCCGGTGGCTCAAGGGGTGGGGCTGGACCGCCGCGGTCCTGCTCTCGGCCTTGGTAGCGGCGTTCATCGTCGTCCCGGCGGTCCTCGCGGTGATCCAGGTGGGGCAGGGGCTCGTCCAGGCCTACACCTGGCTCGACCAGGTGGTCGCCGCGAGATCGACGGAACCGTTGGGTTTCGGCGGGATCCCCTGGATCCGGGACGCGACGGAGTGGCTCGGACGCTACGTCGATCTCTCGAAGATCGATCTCCAGGCGATGGCGTTGTCGATCCTGAAGACCCTGGGCAACGCGCTCGCCTCGCGGACCACGGGGTTCGTCGCGGACGCGCTCGCCACCCTGTTGACCCTCCTCGTGATGCTCATGACCATGGCGGTGCTGTTCCACGAGGGGCCACGGCTCGTGGCGATGGTCCGCCAGTTCCTGCCGCTCTCCGAGAGCGACAAGGAGGAGGCGATCCGGCAGCTCCGTGGGGTCACGCGATCGGTGTTCTTCGGCGTCCTGTTCACCGCGCTGGCGCAAGCCGTTCTGGGCTCCGTCGGGATCGCGCTGGTCGGCCTGCCCGCCGCGCTGACGTTCGGCGCCGCGATGTTCTTCGCCGCCCTGCTCCCGGCGGGCACCGTGATCGTGTGGGGGCCCGCCGCGCTGTGGCTCCTCGTGACGGGTCACCCGTGGAAGGCGCTGTTCCTCGCGATCTGGGGGATCGCAGTGGTCTCGATGGCGGACAACCTCCTCAGGCCGCTGTTCATCGGCCGCGGCGTGAGGCTTCATACGCTGCTGGTCTTCTTCGGGATCCTCGGCGGGATGCTCGCGTTCGGCCTGGTGGGCCTGTTCATCGGCCCGCTGGTCATCACGTTCTTCCTTTTCCTGATGGAGATCGCCAAGCGGGACTTCTTTCGCGACGCCCCGCCGTCGGGCGCGTGAGGCCCTAGCGGTTACAGCGGCCGTCGCGCTCCATCTCGAGGAGGTAGTCCCGGATCCGCTGCGCATCGTCGGCCTTGGGGTCCGTCTCGAGGTACAGTCGGAAGGAGACGCACGCGGTGGCGAAGTCGTCTTCCTCGTACGCCAGCAGACCCACCTCGCGGTGGGGTCCGGGCCGGTTCGGATCGAGGCGGATCGCCTCGCGGAAGGAGGCCATCGCCTCCGCGCGGAGACTCTTCCGGCGCATCGGGTCCTTCTCGGCCTCCGCCCGCCTCAACCCGAGCCGGCCGACCAGGTAGTGCGCCTCCGGATCGCCGGGCATCATCCTCATCACGCGGTCCAGCTCGTCCTGCGCCAGGGCGAGACGCCCCATCTCGATGTTGAGCCGCGCGTCGTCGCGAACGACGGGTCGGATCCGCCGGGCGAACTCGTCCCGCTCCGCGAGCGGGGCGGGAGGCTCGCCGGGCTCCGCCGCGGCCGCCGCCTTCGCCGCGGCCACGCGCTCCCTCAGCCGCGGGTGGCTCCCGAAGAAGAACGCCTCGGTCTTGCCCGCGTCGCCGTAGTCCTCGAGGAGCGTCTCGTACACCTTCGGCGCCTCGCGGACGTCGTACCCCGCGGCGCGCATCTTCTGGAACCCGCCCTCGTCGGCCTCTCGCTCCAGGTCCCGGCCGTACCCGTTGACCGCGGCGATGATCGCGAGCTCGAGCCCGAGCCCGACCAGGAGGTCCGAGAGCACGCGGATCTGCGCCGCCTTCGCGTAATCCCCGCGCTCCGCGGCGCGCCCCTCGGCCCCGGCGACGATCACCGCGCCGGCCACCGAGGCCACCGCGAAGCCGATCTGCTTGTTCCGCACGCTGCGCTGGTAGCGGAGCATGTGCCGGCCCTCGACGTGGGTCATCTCGTGGCCGAGCACCGTCGCCAGCTCGTCCTCGTCGTCCATCCGCGCGAGGAGGCCCGTGTGCACGTAGATCGAGCCGTTCGGGTAGGCGAACGCGTTCAGCGTCGGGTCCTCGAGCACCGTGACCCGGTAGGAGATCGCGGTGTTCGCTGCCATCCCCGGCGGGTTGAGCTTCGCGACGACCCCCTCGAGGTAGGTCTTGAGGAGCGGGTCCTGGTAGATCCTCGCCTTGTCCCGGAGCTTGGCTTCCTCTCCGCGCGCCTCTTCCCAAAGCCGGACCTCGTCCCGGTCGGGCCGGAACGCGGCACCCATGCTCGAGACCGGGGGGATTCGCGTCGACGCGCAGTAGAAGGAGAAAGCCGAAAGCGTGATCGTCGCGACGGCGCTCCGCACCTTGCCGTGCCTCATGGGGCATCTCCTCGGGATCGGGGCCGTGGCCTCCTAGTGTAGCCGCGTTGGGTGGCGCCGGCACCGCGGAGTTAGACTCTGACGGATGCGCACCGTGTTCATGAGCTCGCTGCTCAACGGTCTGACCGGCGATCCCGGGTTGTGGGTGGACCTCCTGGACGAGGGGCGGTCGCTGCTCTTCGACCTCGGCGACCTGAGGCGCGTCGCCTCGAGGAAGCTCCTGCGCGTGGAGCGGGCGGTGGTCACCCACACGCACATGGACCACTTCGTGGGCTTCGACCACCTCCTGCGCCTCACCCTCGGCCGCGAGAAGGAGTTGACGGTCACCGGACCGCCCGGGTTCCTGCGGAGCGTCCAGGGAAAGATCGAGGCGTACACCTGGAACCTCATCGAGGAGTACCCGATCCGGCTCGTCGCCGAGGAGGTGGACGGGAACGTGGTCCGTGCCGTGCGGTTCACCGGGCCGGGCCGGATGATCCCCGAGCCCCTTCCCGACCGGCCGTTCACCGGCACGCTGCACGCCGAGCGGCTCTACACGATGCACGCCGCCATCGTGGACCACGGGATCCCCGTGCTCGCGGTGGCACTCCGGGAGACCGAGCACATCTCGGTGAACCGCGACCGGCTGGAGAGGCTCGGCCTGGCGCCGGGCTCGTGGCTCAGGGACCTCAAGCAAGCGGTCCGGCGCTGCGAGCCGGCCGACGCGGAGATCCGGGCCGACACGCAGAACGGCGACGGGCGGACCTTCAGGAGAGGAGACCTCGCGGACGAGATCATCCTGCACGGACCGGGCCAGAGGGTGGCCTACGTCACCGACCTCGGCTTCACACCCGAGAATTTCGAGGCCGTGGCCGCCTTGGCCCGGGACGCGGACCTCCTGGTCTGCGAGGCGGCGTTCCTGCACGAGGAC